>DATCAO010000573.1:0-2051 GCA_036512575.1 Puia sp. | reverse complement strand
GATGGCAGGATGGCGGAACCCGAACACATCATTTCCTTCCTGGAGATGAATTTTTTTTTTAACGAAGAACTGAAAGGAAAAATAGCACTCGTAACTGCGGGGCCCACGCATGAACCTTTCGATCCGGTTCGTTATATCGGGAATCAGTCGACCGGCAAAATGGGTATCGCGATCGCCAGGGAATTATCCAACAGGGGCGCCGAAGTGGAACTGGTGCTTGGCCCTGTGCCCATCGAATTCCATGACCCCCGCATCAGGATCACCCGTGTACAGTCGGCCGAAGACATGTACGATGCCTGCCTGAAATTATTCCCCTCCGCCCGGATAGCCGTGATGTCGGCGGCAGTGGCAGACTATAAACCGGTTTCTTTTTCTGCGGAGAAAATAAAAAAGAATTCCGAAACGTTTACCCTCGAATTGTCCCGCACCAAAGACATTCTTCAGGCATTGGGTGAGAGAAAGAAAGAAGGACAAATCCTGGTAGGCTTTGCTCTGGAGAATACCGATGAAGCGGCGAACGCCAGAAAAAAACTGAAATCGAAAAACGCTGACCTCATCGTGCTGAATTCTTTAAATGATGCCGGCGCCGGGTTTGGCTTCGATACCAACCAGGTGACCATCTTTGAAAAAAATGGCACGGAAATTCCTTACGGACAAAAATCCAAACAGCTGGTTGCCCGGGATATTGTTGACCGGATTATAAAACTTCTCTGATGCGTGCGAAAATCCTGATCCTGTTTTCATTCGGTATCCTGTTCCTGCAACAAGCCCGCTCCCAGGAATTTCAGGCCAGTGTAACGGTTTTGTCAGACCGCATCAGCACCAGTGTAGACAAACAAATATTCACCACGCTGCAAAATGCATTGTACAATTGGATCAACGGGCGGAAGTGGACCAATGTGGCATTCAATAACAACGAGAAAATACAATGCAGTTTTTTACTCAACCTCAGTAACGCGACAGATAACAACACATATTCTGCACAACTAACCATTCAAACGGCGCGGTCCATCTATAATACTTCCTACCAGAGTCCGCTGATGAATTACAGGGATGAATCCGTCGTATTCAAATATGTTCAGTACCAGGAAATGGACTTCAACGAAAACCGTGTTGGCGGAACAGATCCGCTCACCGCAAACCTGACTGCCGTATTCGCTTACTATTGTTATATTATCCTGGGATTGAATTTTGATTCCTACGGTCTGCGGGGCGGGGATCTCTATTTTCAGAAAGCGCAGAATATCGTAAACAACGCGCCGGAAACCAATGCCGTCACCGGATGGAAACCCTTCGATGGATTGCGCAACAGGTATTATCTTGTCGAAAACCTGACCAACCCAAAATATAACCCGATCCATGATGCCATCTATAATTATTACCGCCTGGGCCTGGACCAGATGTTTGATAAGGAAGCCGACGCGCGCGTGGGGGTTATGAATGCGCTGAGTTCGTTTAACAGCATCAACAATGAATTTCCGAATATTATGTTCCTCCAGTTTTTCTTTCAGGGCAAGGGGACGGAAATGGGAAATATATTCAAGCAGGGTACCCCCGATGAAAAAAGCCGTGCCCTGGATCTTTTGTCGCGGATCGATGTTTCCAATCTGAGTCTGTATAAACAAAGTCTGCAGTGAAGAAAGGGATTGTTTTTTCACTGTTTGTCCTGGCTGCCTGCAGCAACCGGACCGGCATCCCGAATGATATCATCCCGCCGGATTCCATGCAAAAGATCATGTTGGATGTAATCACCGCTGATCAGTATGCATCCATATACATCAAAAAAGACAGCCTGCAGCGCGATAAAGTGAAGGCAAACCAGGATCTGCTGGAAGCCATTTTTAAAATACACCATATTACCAGGCAGGCTTTTCAGGTTAGCCTCCGTTTTTATGAATCCCGGCCCGATCTGAACAAGAAAATTTTCGACAGCCTCGCTGCTTATGCCAACCGCCACCGGCCCGATCTCTACCGGCCCAGACCGATAACGAAACCGAAGCTGATTCCGGTAAAATGATTCCCATCATTTCATAACTTCATGTGATGAATAA
>DATCAO010000572.1:0-3556 GCA_036512575.1 Puia sp. | reverse complement strand
AGACGAAAGAATTCTCCTTCAAATGTTTCCGGGCCAGGTCTCTGCGGATTTTCCGTTTCGCAGGTTGGCCTGCCTTCGATAATTGTCCCGCTTGAGCGAACCGTTCCTTGTCCACAGGCTGGTATTTCATA
Source organism: Puia sp. (assembly GCA_036512575.1). Lineage (GTDB taxonomy): Bacteria > Bacteroidota > Bacteroidia > Chitinophagales > Chitinophagaceae > Puia. Next base: position 3,425 of record DATCAO010000572.1, on the reverse strand, counting down.
CTCCAGGCGTCGAGTTCGAAAATTACAGGAAACAGGTCGATGCTCTTGGCAGTCAGGCTGTACAGGAATTTCTGTTTATGCCCGGGATCTTTTTTATTGGAAACAAAACCTTCGGTCTCCAGCGACAATTATTGAAAGTACCGGCTCGCCCATACAATGAAGGTCGGCCAGTTGGGTCCTGTCGTATGGCCGCCGCTGTGCTGGCGAAAAGCGATATCGCCATCTGTCAAAGACGTTTCCATCGGAGGAAATTCAGCGGTGCCCAGGTCTTTCTTCCCTAAGATCTTATATACCGGTCCCGCATATGCGCCGCCGAGAAACATACCCTTTGCGTCCACCCACTGCCCCTCATTTTTTGGTGAACCGGAACTGATGAATACAGGACGCGGTGCACAGAGTGCCACTAGTTCGTGAGCATCAACCGGCATATCGTTTGGTGTGAGTGTGCCGGCATATTTGATAAAATTTCCCGCGAACCAGTGATATTCGGCAGATGAAGCGAGGTTCTCCACCTGTTCACCAAAAACACGGCGAAGTATTTTGGTGCCACCTGCTCCAGATGAACCGACAAATGCGATGGCGAAACGGGGTTCGTATGCCATCGTAACAATGGTCGCCTTACCGTAACGCGAAAGTCCTTCGATGCCCAATTTCTTTGCGTCGACGGCTTTGTCTGTTTCAAAATAATCGACGGCACGGCTCGCACCCCATGCCCAGGCGCGCAATGTACCCCAGTCCTCCGGTTTGCGGTGTTGTCCTTTATTCACCAAACCGATAATGCCCTGTGTTAAGCCGGCTCCGTTATCTGCCTGGTAACTGGCAGGGATGATCACCGCGTAACCCCAGCCTTTGTCAAGAAGTTGTTGCTGCCATCCTGCAATCAGCGGTGTGCCGGGTAGAGGTGGTGGAAATTTAAAGCCGGGCGGGAACACGAAACCAAATTCCATAATCACGGGTACAGGCGTTTTACTATTGGCCGGCGTGGTTAATGTGAGATCGATATTGACTTTAATGGAGGTATCTGCAGAATTATCAACATGACCGATCAGTTTTTTTGTAATGGCCGGTACATGATTACTTGTATCATAGGTTGTACTGATCAGCTCCCAGGTTACTTTCGGAATATTCCTTGGCAACCTGCCATAAATCTCCCGGTCAAAATATTCTACAATTTCAGGGCGTCGCTGGTGCCACCACATTGTCGGCGTAGTAACCGGCTGGCCATTATTCAATACCAAGGGGTTTGGCAATGATGTATACTGTGTCGCTTTCGATTCATCTGAATTAGCAGCGTTAGGCGCCTGCGGATTTCCGGAAGGGCCCGGCCTGGTGGAATCGATGTGCAACTGATCCAGCATGTTCTGATAATCCAGCTGGGTGAGCCGCCGGATATTGGCCCAATAGATACTATCCGCTGACGAAAGTTTTCCAAATTGTGCGTAACCATGCAATGCGATGATCAGACCAGCGAGCAGAAATCCTGAAATTTTTTTCATACCGGCTATTTAAAATACAAACTATTTTTATTTTTTATGGCCCGATTGGGGTGCAGGGCCTACCCTGAACACACGGAGTGAATCATTGTTGACTGCAGCCAGTATGATTTTCATCCCATTGGATAAGCGGATCAGTGATAAATCTTTTACATCGCCATTCAGGATAAATCCACTTTCCACCGGCGGCACCGATCTGAATGTTTTATTGGCAGTACCCCGGAGAAAGCATCCATATGATGCATCATATCTTCCGGTGATGACGTCGGTCTGGTATTCATTTCCCGCCAGCAACAGATCCTTAAACCCGTCATTGTCCAGGTCGTCGCAGATGATGGCATTCACTGGAGCAAATTGGGCTTCCATGGGTAATGGATGTTTAATAAAATGTCCATTACCCGTATTCTCGAAATAACAGCTTCTCGTTTCCTCACAAAAAAGTTCCAGAATATCTTTTTTGTCCTTCCCCTTGAAAATATCATCGTAACCTGCCTGCGCATAATCTTTGTACCGGAGAAATTTCTTTTTAATGAAGGGCGCCTGTTCTGAAAACTGGCTTCTGCTGATGCCGGGATAGGAATGTCTCTTACCATCCATTCCCTTAATATAATAGAAAAAAACAGGATCAATACTACCGTTCCCATCCAGGTCAGTTGCGTACAGGTGCATGGGCTCCGTAGGTGTAGCCCGATATTCACAATTCAATCCCAGGTTTCCTGCAACCAGGTCGATGTCCCCGTCATTGTCGATATCTGTTGCGATCAGGCTTCGCCACATACCATTCGTTTGGGTTAACCCGGTAGATGCCGTGGCCTCTTCCAAATGGCCGCGGTTATTTTTGAAAAACCGGATGGGCATCCATTCGCCGGTTATGACCAGGTCGGTTTGTTTGTCATTATCATAATCGGTCCACACCGACGAAGTGACCATGCCGGGATATAGTAAGGCAGGACATACTTCTGCAGTTACGTCGGTAAATGAGCCTTTATCATTTCTCAGGATAAAACTCCTGGGAGAAGTCGGGTATTTCCTCGATACCCTTCCGCCGATAAAAATGTCCAGGTCACCATCTCCGTCAAGGTCTCCCACACTCACGGTTCCGGCAATCGTTCTCACAGTTTCCGGAATGGCATTGGGTTGTAGAGTAAAATTGCCTTTGCCATCATTTAAATACAAGCGGGGTTTATAGTAGATTGAATTCTCTTCGTATTGAATATCGCCGCAGGTAACCAGCAGGTCGAGGTCACCATCATGGTCCGCATCAAATAAAATACAATCCATGTCTTCGGCGTATTTGATGCTGTCGGTCAGGTTCTTTGAAGTGAAGGAAGATCCGGGCTGCTGTATGAATATCTTTCCCGAAAAATTGATCCCGCCGCCGACAAAAAAATCTGTCAGTCCGTCGTGATTGACATCACCCGAGGTAATAAAAGGTCCCAGCTGGGAATACCGTTGCGGGAGTAAGCGTTGAATGGTATAATCGTCAAAGGTATTTTCATGGTGACTATACGATATCCCATTGGTTGAAGTGATATCTGTAAATAGCCATTTGGGTTTGGCCATTATTACGGGCGGTTCTTTGACTGCATTTTTCCAGGAGAGCACAACGGTGGTATCTGCATTAAAATTTTTAATGAGCTGTCGTTTATCGTCAGGCCAGATCACGAGCAGGGAATCGACATGATTGTTAGTACCCAATCCAAAAATCAACTGCCGGTCCACCGAAGAAAAATAACCCCTGACCGGATTTTCTTCCTGCATTTGTACTCCGGTTTTGTCGTACACCAAAACCTTTGATCCGAAACCTTGTTTGTTCAGGCTGTCGCCTTCCAATCCCAGGCTCAGGAAATGAACCGCTGAAGTCCTGCCTTTCTGATTCGTGTTGTTGATAAAAACAAAGGCCTCATTGTTGATATTATTCACCACCAGGTC
>DATCAO010000571.1:0-4988 GCA_036512575.1 Puia sp. | reverse complement strand
CGAAAGTTGCACCACCTGTTTTGCATGCAGTCTTACTTCACTTATGATTTCACGGAAACGCATCGACACATAAACCAGCAATGATAAGGGAAAGGCAAGCGCGTACCCTGTAATAGAGACGTAAAAAAGTACAGTGCTCGTGGAGTTTTCAACTATGGTGACTGCAAATACCAGGGCCCAAACCAGGCTGACCAGGAGACCTATGGCAATTGACCATTGTGCACCCTTCAGGTTTTGCCAGGACGACATGATGAAAACAAAACATACTGCAGTCAGAATGCCCAATAAGCTCAGAACCGCAAATGAGCCCGCACTGTTGGAAAGGAAACTCGTCAGCACAAAAGCGACCAAAAATAGTATCAGGAATATTTTCAAACCTGCGGTGACCCTTCGTTTGAATATACTGGCCAGGATCAGCGGTATCATAACACATGACAGGCCAATAAACAGATTAGCCGCAAAATTCCCGTACAAAAATTCAGCATACGACATGCCGATATTACTCTGAGCGGCATTTTGAAAGTAAAAACCGACCGCAGTAAACGTCGTGAATATCGCAATCAGGCGAAGATTTTTTTCCTGGGGGTTTTGAAGATACAGGAGCCAAAACAACAGGCATAAAATCGTACTGACTGCAATCCAGATCGTGTTATACACAGTCGCTTCTTTGATCACCTTCCGTACAAAATAGGAACCGTATGTTGGTTTGGTGATCCTGATCATCGGGTTATTTTGACCAAAATCTTCAGATTTCAACTGGTATGGTGGTAAGGGCGAGAGCCAGTCTACCATATGCAATGCTATAGTATATTCATATCCGGGTATTAGATTCACCGCGACGGGGAGATTGCCGATTGGACTGGATTCCTGATAGGACCGGCCGCCCAATCCGGTACTGCCAAAAGAAGAAACCAAATTGCCGTCTACATAGAGGTCTACAGCAGCCCAGGTGGTTATCTTAATGCCCATCGACCGGCTTCCCAGATCGGGGTTCAATTTAATTTTTATCCTGAACCAGCATTCCGCCTTTCCGTTTTGATCTGCATATTTCGCAGACAGTTCGGAAGGCTTTAATTTTTGCCAGCCACTGGTTGCAATATCTTTTCCTGCCCAGGCCGTATCGTTGCCCTGCCTGAAAATCCATCCGTTCATGTTGGCAAGGAAAACCTGTTCGCTGGTTTTATCAAAATCCGATGGGGAGATCAGGATTGTTGAATCCTGTGCCATTACCCCGGCAGGTAATAAGAGGACTAATAAAATTTTTAAAAGATGGTTCACGGTTTTGTCGTGTATCGTTTATCGTGTATCGTTGATCGATTCACGATGAATATTTTATTGGGTGAATCCGGGCGGATGTTTCAATTGGAAACCTGTTTTTTCCTGATAGACCTTCGCAAAAGCCAGCAGCACGGCTTCTCCAAAATGTTTTCCGATAAAACTGATACTGGCCGGCATGCCGTTTGGTAAAAAACCATTGGGCAGGGTCACCGAAGGATTGCCCGTTAAGTTGGTGAGTGCCAGCTGGTCGCCGGTTTCCGGCGGCGTGATGATGATGTCGTAACTGTCAATGAACGGTTCCATTTTTTTCATAATCAGCCATCGCATCCTGCAGGCATTGATGTAGTCGACCGCCGGCACAAATTGTGATGTCCTGAATGTATTCGGCCAGCGGTCTTTGTTCTGCTGCACCATTTCGTCGTCCATGGAAGACCTCGTGAGCGGATCAAACGCAGCGGCTGACTCTGCACCGATAATCAGGGAAAGCAATTCATCTCCATGCAGGCTGTCTGGAAATGTTATGGGGATCAAACGGACACCCATTTCTTTCAAAACTTTAAGCGTTTGTTTCTCAGTACTGTTGGCGGGCAGGCTGTCGATATAATTACTGATGTATGCAATTTTTAATTTCTGCAGGTCTGTAGTTCCCGCATAATTAAAAGCGAATTGGATGGAAGAAGCATCATACTCATCGGCGCCGTGCATATAATAAAATACAATGGCGGCATCTTCTGCCGATCTGCAGAGCGGACCAATCTTGTCTGAACTCCAGGCCAGCGTCATGCCGCCGGTCCGGGCCGTACTTCCATATGTTGGCCTCAGTCCCGTGACGCCGCAGCGCATCGCCGGATCCACGATGGAGCCGTAGGTTTCCGTTCCGATGGCGAAGGGTACGAGACCCGCGGATGTTGCAGCGGCTGAGCCAGCAGAAGATCCTCCAGATCCTTTGGATGTATCCCATGGATTCCTGGTGAGGCCACCGAACCAAACATCATCCATCGCTAATTCCCCGAGAGATAATTTGGCGACGAGCACAGCGCCTGCTTTTTGCAGTTGGGCAGCTACAAAAGCAGTCTGTTTGAACTGTTGATTTTTATAAGGCGGTGTTCCCCAGGTGGTATGTGTACCGGCCACAGAAAAAAGATCTTTGATGCCATAGGGAATGCCATGCAGGGGCCCCCGATATTTCCCTGCCGCGATTTCGGCATCTGCCTGTTTCGCCTGTTTGATGGCCATGTCTTCCGTGAGTTCTATCACACAATGTAAAACAGGACCATATTTTTTCAACCTCTCGAGATAAAAACGGGTGAGTTGTTCGGAGCTTATTTTTTTATTCTTAATCAACGCAGCCAATTGAGCTATACTGTAAAAAGCAAGCTGGTTCCGGTCAGTGGGAAGAGGTATCGTTTCAGGCAGCTTAAAAGAAACGGGCAATTGCTTGCGGGGGACCGTCATGCCGGGCAACAAAGGGCTGTACCAGAGCGGCAGCGGCACATCGTTGTTCAGATTTTGTGACTGCAGGTAATGGTAGGTTTTTATCTTATCTGATAATACGCTGACCATCGAATCCTGCTTGGCCGGCGTAAAATGCAATCCGAACATGTGCTCAGCGCTGATGATTTGAGAGCGGGTTACTGTATCCTGTGCTCCGGCCGTAAGTGCACACAGCATGCACAGGGTCAAAAGGGATTTATTCATGTTCGTCTGTTAACAATTTGAATGATATGACTAAGGTAGGTTAACCAAAAGAATTATGGTTATCAAAGACCTGTATTGTTCTTTTGTTTTCGACAGACTCGCTGAATTGTCCCTTTGTATAATCCAAAATAACAGTCCGCCAGAATGCCTGTGCAGATGTATTGGATTCCATTTGAAAGATCTCCCACTGACCTCTGTGTAAATCAAGAATCTGTATGGCTACCTGCCTGCCAATACCTTTCCGTCTGTACTTCCGCATGACAAAAAACTCAGCGATGGAAAAATAATTTCGTTCCCCGGTAAAAATTTGCCTGACAAAAACAAAACCGATATCCTTCTCATCCTGTTTAATGATATAAGGAAACCTGTTTTCTTCATTCCAATATTTTTCCAGGTCAGGATAAACACCAAACAAGCCGGATGGCTCCGTATCATTTCCCGTGTATTCGGAAAAATCATAGGTGTAAAATTGAAGCAGGTTGGATATGATCTGCATGTACTCCTCTGGTGCTTTTATTATTTTGATATTCATTCAACTGCTTTGGTCGGCGAACCTTTAAATTATACGGTGCCTTACCGTCGTTAATTTAAGCAGATCTGACCGAATTTCCGAACCGTTAAGAGACGGTTAAGGGCCGGGCAGGATCGACAGGTCAAATAAATTTACATGAAGATCTGCGGGGAACCAGTAATTTTGTAACAGAATCGGATGGGATGCGGATATTTTTATTGATAGGGGTTTCGGTGTTGTTCCTTTCAGCAAAGGCCCAGTCCTATATACCTGGCGTTGGTGTCAATTTTATGCAACCGATTCCCTTGCCAGGCAACCAGCTCCCGGTTTATGACAATCCCGGGAATAAGAAATGGTATTTCAGCAGGTATGCCGGCATCTCTGCGGGTTTTGGATATTTCAACGGAGCCGGTGGCAGTTACGTTTCGGTGCCTTTCGTATTGCAACTGAATCATCCATTGAACAATAACCTGACAGCATTTGCAGCCATATCTGTAGCGCCGACTTTTTTCAGTCTCAGCCATTCATTTACAGATCCTTCTTTCAACACCTATTATCCCGGCGGTTACATGCCCAATAGCTACGGTTTCGGTATAAACCCGCGGGCGACCATGGGACTGATGTATACCAATGATGCAAAAACATTTTCCATATCAGGCAGCATCAGTGTAGAAAGAAGCAGTTACCCGATTTATCCGGTGGAGCCGCGCAGTAATTCAAAAAACGGAAAATAGATCAGACAACTTTAAGAAGATATGCTGTTTCATTTACCGGCCTGGTAAACCGTTTCCCCGTTTTTAATGGTGACAACCGTTTTGAATTTTCCTGAACCTTCAATGGAATAACCGGAGTGATCGTAAAACAAGGCCTTACTATTATTGAGACTGAATATCGTTATATCAGCGATCGCGCCGACTGAACAATTTCCCAGTTCTTCATGTTTGATTGCTCTTGCAGGATTCCAGGTAACGGCTGTTATCACCTCCTTAAGGCTCATGCCCGTGGCCAGGAATTCAGACATGATCTCCGGCAGATCATTTATTTTATTTTTGATGGTCGCATGTTTATCGGTGCTGATCGTGTTCGGATAAAATCCCGCTCTGACAGACGGAATGGCCTGTGAAAAAGAAAAGCTGATGGCTCCATAACCCACATCAAACCCAATTCCCTTTTTCCTGGCTTCCCATACAAAGGGTTTCAATTTTTTACTGCGCGGATCAACGATGGGTTCCCGGCCTTTCAGTTCTGCAAAGCAATGGGTGAACAGATCTCCCGGACGCATATGATCCATGAATAATTCCCTGATGGGCATTGGAGAATCATGTTCACCAAAATCAATCATCACAGGAATGCCCGCCTGCCTTCCAGCTGCAATGGCCTCATCCACCGGTTTCCAACCGGGTCCTTTATAATGCGCCAGTTTAATGCCCACAATATATTTCCGGTACAACCGCGCCACCGTTGCTGTTTTTTTTGCATCCATATCGCTGGTGTCCTGTTC
>DATCAO010000570.1:0-3390 GCA_036512575.1 Puia sp. | reverse complement strand
GTCATAAAAACTAGTTGTCCGTACCGGTTATAAACACAAAACTCCAGGTTTTTTGCCAAAAATGCATTCAGCGGATACAGAAAATCGTTTTTCCCATCCCCATTCGGCGTAAATGCATTGGGTACGGTGATAAAACAACTTTGCAGTTTGATAACGGGCGTGCTGACCGTATCATAACAACCCAGGTTATTTTGTACGATCAGCCTGATCGTATACGTTTTTCCGCTCCATGTATCCGGATACAGATGAGGGCCCGGCGATAGCTCCATACTCGAACTGCCGTCGCCGAAATCCCATAACCAGGATATTATATTTCCGGTGCTGGTATTGGTAATTTTCATCACATCTTTCGGACATATCTCTCCCGGAGATTGAAATGACGCATTCAGCGCATTGTCGAGGTTAATCTGCGTATTGACCGTGTCGCTGCAGAATCCATTGGAGACAATATGCTGCAGGTTTTTTATACCGAATACGGTTTCGACCAAATCAGGCGAAATCAAATTACTGGCAAAGGAAAAATCCATATTCCAAATCCAATCACTAACGCCATTTGCCTGCGGGTAAATCAGTTTAATGGAATCATATGTGCATCCAAGCGACAAGTTATAATTGAAAGCAGCTGATACGGTATCCTTTGTGATGAATGAAAGTGACGGACCCGATGGGGTTTCGACACCGCATTCATTGATAATGGTATTCCCGTCATGACCGGTTACCAGGTTTACCTGATAATTTCCGCCCCGGACTATGGGTGTATTCAACCCAACGCGGATCGAACGGGTGAGACCTCCGGTGCAAACACCCTCAGCCCTGCTAATGAAAATTCCGGGGTCGCCCGAAATGGTGAAATCCGATCCATCCGGAGCGATGCTGCTACACTGGATGGGATCTGAAAAAATGAGTTCAACCTCATTTAATGCGCAGGCCGGAGGGGCGAGGCTGTCAAAAGGAGTAGGATGCGGAGGCAATACCGTAAACGGAATGTTTTCGCCTGCAGGCACGGGCCGTTCGCAATCATCCAGTAGCGTGTTGCCATCGCTGCCGGACTGCATAACGATGGTATAATTTCCCGCAGGCATCGGAGTGCTCAGGGTAATCTGGATACTGTCCATATCAAAACCATTACTGCATTGCGTGCCTGTCGCTCCCGTTACAGTACCTGTATAGGAAGGGATGGAAAAATCCGAACCGTCAGATGCCAGTGATGAGCATTGCATCTGTTTATTCAATAATAAGACTATAGTCTGTCTATCGCAATGAATATTTACCGATTGGAGGTGCGGCTCTTTCGGATCAGTAATTACGGCTGTCCCGCCGTTGAAGGTGAGTGCGTAACCACTTTGCGTTTCGGTGTAATGGCTGATCAGCAGGAGATATTTATGTCCTTGTTTTAAAACAGGCATGGTGCTGAATGTCGGAATATTATCCTTTGGATCAGAAGCACATTCAATGCGGTTGCTTCCCCCATTCCTTGCACCCGTCAATCCATAGGTACCCGCCCAGTTTCCGGCAACAACCAGGCTGGGATCAGTAAAAACATCAGAGGGATTATGGCCTGTGATATCAAAAAGCATCCAGTCGTAATCATCATTAAGATTTTTGGGTGTAATGAGAAAACCCAGAGTGCCGCCTGTAAAACAGTTGAATTCATACCAAAAGGGATTGGTATCCGGGTAGTCCCCACAACCTGGAACGGTAAGGACATTCGTGCTGCCGATCGGGACCACCGACTGATTAAAACTTTTTGTGCCACAGACCGGGAATGCAGTAGAAGGCAACTGACCGGTAACAGGAAAAGTCTGCGACCTGGTAGAAGTGGAAATCAAAATCAATAATGCAAACAGCGCATTTTTCACAGTTGCCAATATATTTTGAATTCAGTATCTAAGGCGAAGGCACATATCTTTCACCACACCCTTCAACACAAGGCGGATATACCGATAGCAGGAATTCGGTTAGCGTATACCGTATGTTGAAACTATCGGATCCCCTGTAAAATATCATGGTGCTGTCACTGATTATCTTGTAGTGATCGGCATCGTAAACATTGTAAGGGGTTATTGTCATCGAGCCGTCAGTATGAAAACTGAGATAACCTGGTGTTGACGGATCTGCCTGACGCCAGGTTCCGCTACCGTCTCCGGGATCAATGTATGATTCTGTTAGTTTCCATTTCCCCACAATACTGTTGTTAGCTGGTGGGGGTGCTGTATTTTTTTTACAGGAAACCAACAGGAATAAAATAAAAACTGGAAAAATAAGCTTTTTCAAAAATCTCGTTTTGGTTACAAAAAGGATGACGATTTTTTCTGACAAATGGTTGCGTCACCATACAGTTGCCCTCTTCAATTCCTGAGCCTGAAATTGAATTCGATGGTGCCGACTGATTCGTCGATTCCGCCATTGAATTTAACCAGGTAAGCCTTCTTAATGGCGATGGCTTTCAGGCCAGCATCGGAGGTTGTAGAGCCGTGGGCCTGGTATTCCGCGCTGATTACTTTACCGGTAGCGTCTATATGAATATCCACAGCCACTTTAGCGTTTTCATTGAACTCATCCGTAAACGATGGTGTGCTGACGATTCTCCTTCCCTGAAGCCCCCTGGCGATTGCAATACCATTTCCGTGTCCGCCTCCTGAGTAATTCGTGGAATTGGGATCGCCGCCTGGTGCACCCTGGTCACCCTTGCCTCCGGCAATTCCCTGGTTACCACCCGGTTTAAAATGATCTGCATCATTGCCACCTGTTCCGGTACCCTTTACGCCATTAAAAACTGCTTTGGGCTTAGGAGGTACAGGCGTTGGGTTGACGGCGGGCTGGATGGTTTTATGAGGTGTCTTTACCGTAAGATCTTTCTCAGGAATCTTTGTAGCGCTGGGTTTGGTTACCGGCGGTGTTTTAACTGCGGGAGCAGGATCCGGATCCTTATCGTCTGTTTCCACGTCTTTCAAAGCTTCTTTGGTTGGCGTGCTGGTTTTTGGTACTGTATATTTTTCCTGGTCCTGCTTTGAGGGATCATTGGGTAGAAAAGGCTGGTCGTTTCCCAGTCCCTGGTCGCTGTTTCCCAGGTTTACCTCCAGGCCCTCTTCAACCGGGATGGCTGTTGCGGGCAGATTCCATGATACCAACAGGAGCAGGGCCAAAATGCATCCGCAAATCAACAGGGTATACAATCCGGCTTTCCGGTTTTTACGCGCGTTAAATTCCTGTTCAGCTTTTATATAACTCACTTTTTAGGCTTAAGGCTTCTTTAGGCTTAAGGCACAAGGCTTAAAGCTTAAAGCTTTTAATGATTAATTATTATATTAATATTTCGATAGTAAAGTTAACGGAAAAGAAATAAGTCAATTGCCCTGCGCCTTAAGCCTTACGCCTTAAGCGTTAAGC
>DATCAO010000569.1:0-2211 GCA_036512575.1 Puia sp. | reverse complement strand
TGACCATTAACATGCACTAGCCCTTATTATTTCATTCAAAAAACCAGTCAGATGAAACAGCTTCTACTCGATGGTTTCCGGCAGTTATGTCAAAGCCTTTGGCTTAACGATAGTCTGCCAGCTTATAGGAAACCTGTAATGTATAAATCGATTTTACCTTTACGCCGTTGTTTTGTGCAGGAACAAATTCCGGCTTATACAATTTGGCCACTCGAAGTGCATCCTTATCCATATCCGCCTCAATGTCGTTACCCAGTTTATAATCCGTCACATTACCCTGCTCATCAATATAGACCCTGATTTCAACCTTACCCGGAACCCGGGCAGGATCAGATTCTTCGTGAAATTTCAGGTTGTTGACGAGGAAATTATTCCACTGCGATTGTGAACTCAGCCAGAGGGTTTTTGTATCCGGTGTTTTTTTTATCCACTTGCCATCACTGCCCATGTACGCATAAAAACCGTCTGCCGAATTCACCATCACATAGGTCGCCTGGGCGGTATTGAAATTATAGGTCCAGGATAAAGCGCCATGGATATCATAGAATTCCCAGATTCCGGTTTTTACGCCTTCATTATAAAAATGCCGGGCCAGCAAGACTTTATTGCTCCCAAAATAATTCCATACGCCGTCTTTTTGACCATTCTTAAAGGCGTTTTGAGCGAAAGCAAAATTCAGCGCAAGCAAAAAAACACTAACAAAGAGAACGATTTTCTTTTTCATATCTGGATGGGTTTAAGATGATCACAGAATTTTATTAAATCCATTTCTATATTTTTTTATTTTTTTTACTTCCATTTCGGTAGCCGGTAACAGGCTTACTGCTGCTCCTCCGCCCTTGGCCAGTCCGATTCTCAAACTGGAATATTCGTCCACGATATACTGTTCAATAATATAGGCTTCAGGATTATCTTTCCAGTCCGCATCCGGTGCGTCCCGGTAAATCGTAGCCAGCCATTGACTTCCTTTTCCGAGAAAAGACAATTTCAATTCCGCTACCCTGTTATTTTCATCCGTTATCGCACCGACAAACCATTTGGATGCATTTTTTTCTTTACGGGCGATATAAATATAATCGCCGGGTTCTGCACCGAGGATCTTCGTGTCGTCCCAGTCGGTGGTCACATCCCTGATGAATTGAAAAGCATCATTGTGGGCGGCATAGTTCTCGGGCAGGTCGGCCACCATTTGCAGCGGACTGTATAAAGTTACGTAGAGTGCCAGTTGTTTACAAAGTGTGCTATGCATTTGTCGGCTGGGTGCGGAGGAAGCATAGCCCTTCATTTTAAAGATGCCGGGTGTATAATCCATCGGTCCGCCCATGAGGCGGGTGAAGGGCAGGATGGTCTCGTGCTCCGGCGGACTTCCATTACTGAACGCGTTGTATTCGTTGCCCCTCGCGGCTTCCGAAGCCATCCAGTTGGGCCAGGTGCGCTGCAGGCCGGTGGGCCTGACGGGTTCATGGGAATCCAGCATAATCTGGTGTTCGGCTGCTTTCTTCGCCACGCGCAGGTAATGATCAATCATCCATTGCCCGTCGTGGTGCTCACCGCGCGGAATGATTCTTCCCACATATCCTGTTTTTACTGAAGTATAACCGAAGAGGTTCATGAAACGGAAAGCCGTATCCATTTGTCGCTCGTAGTCCGAAGCCGAACCGGAGGTTTCGTTGTGCATGATCAGGTGCACATTTTTTGATGCGGCATATCGGGATAACTCCTGTACATCAAAATCCGGATAGGGTTTGGCGAAGTTGAAAACATTTTCCTTCCAGTTGCCGAACCAGTCTTCCCAGCCGGTATTCCATCCTTCCACCAGCACACCCTGGATATTGTTGGCTGCGGCAAAATCAATATATTTTTTAACGTTGGCGGTATTCGCGCCGTGACGACCATTCGGTATCGGGGCACCGTCTTTGGATAAGCTGTCGGGAAAATCAGAATAGTTCCAGGTGCTTTTTCCTGTTTGCATTTCCCACCATACGCCGGCAAACTTCATCGGTTTGATCCAGGAAGTATTGGTGATGGCGCTAGGTTCGTTGAGATTCAGAATCATTTTAGACGTGAGGATATCGGCTGCCTGGTCGCTCACGATGATGGTTCTCCAGGGTGTATGGAACGGTGCGTGGAGGTAGGCTTTATTTCCGTAGGCATCCGGCACCAGGCTGGACTGAAGTGTATAGAGTTGTCCATCCACGTGCAACTGCATGG
>DATCAO010000568.1:0-3059 GCA_036512575.1 Puia sp. | reverse complement strand
GTGCTGCATGGAAAGACCGGATAAATATCGAGGACACTTTATTTGCAGGAGCCGTAATAGAAAAGGTTCGCGATCATTTCAATATCGCCTGCGATGCCTCTCATATAGCAGTGAACCTTTATCAGAGAGCGAAGGGCAACCTGTTTGGATTCCTGCAGGAGAATAATGCTTCGCATTATAACAGGTTGATGGATTACGGACTTGAAAAAGACATCCGCTATTGCCTGGAACCCAACCTGGCCAACGTGCTTCCGATTTATGAAGACGGGAAACTAAAAATCTACTGAGCCATTTCCCAGGCTTTCATCTTCCTTTCAAAAACATCAAGCGGTAAACAACCATCTTTAAGTACTTCGTCGTGGAAAGCGCTGAGCCTGAACCGGTCTCCGAGTTCGCGGGTATAACGCGCCCGCAATTTTTGAATCGTCAGGGCACCCATTTTATAACTTAATGCCTGTCCGGGTATGGCGATATATCTTTCTATTTCCGCTGTTGCGCGCTGTTCGCTGATGGCTTCATTTGCCATCATGTATTTAATAGCTTCTTCACGTGTCATATGTTTCTGCTGCATCCCCACGTCTACTACTAGCCGAACTGCCCGGTGCATTTCATTTCCCAATGCGCTCATATATTGAAAGGGATCGGTATATAGTCCGAGTTCCTTGCCCAGGGACTCAGAATATAAGGCCCAACCCTCTCCGTAAGCGCCATACCATATAAAACGCCTGAAACTGGGCAGCAGGGTATCTTCCAGTTGTATGCTTCCCTGATAATGATGTCCAGGGATGGCCTCATGCAGGAACAGGGATTCCATCCCGGAATTTTTATTGTATTTGGTGGCATCCAGAATGGGCACGTAAAATACTCCGGGACGCTTGCCTCCGGGATCTCCCTGCACGTATTCCGCACTCGCACTGGCCGCCCTGAAAGCCTCAGTCTGGTGGATTTCAAACTTCATTTTTGGGGTGTTACCAAAAAATTTCGGCAGATTGGGATCGATGGTTAGCTGTATCTTTTTATAAGCGTCCAGCACCTCAGCCGGCGTTTTATAAGGCATGAACCGCGGGTCATTCTTCATATAGGCAAAAAGAGCAGGCAGGTCGCCGGTAAAACCCGTTTCAGCCTTGGTAGTTTCCATTTCTGTGCGGATTCTCTTCACTTCTGCGAGGCCGGTCTCGTAGATTTCATCAGCGGTCTTATTGGTGGTGGTCCAGTAACGAATCAGGAAATGATACATGTTGTTTCCATCAGGCAAAGCATCTAATCCAATACTGCTGCGGCTTTTGGGCAGGTATTCTGTTTGCAGAAAGTCGGCCAGTTTTTTATAAGACGGCTGTAAAACGGTCGTAATGGTATTCGACAGGGCTGATGTGATTTTCTGTCTGTCCGCTTCTGAGAACGAAGCGGGCATTATTTGGATTGGTGTATAGAATATGCTTTGGGTAATATCGGTGACCACCATAGTTTGCATTTCAGGAATCATTTTCTCTACGAGGCAACGGGGAAGAATATACCCGTTAACCAGGCCTTTTCTGAAATACACAATGGCACTGTCTGCCCAGGCCTGGAATTTTCCAGCCCTGGATATCCAGTTTTCATAATCGTCAACAGTTTGAAAAGGCTGGATCCCGCTACCGCTGCCCATTTGACCAAGAAATAAAGGAACACCCTCAAACTGGTTGAAAGGTATGTACTGGATATTGGGCATCGTTACCGGATTGAGGGAGAGGTGTAAATCAAGGCCTTCCCGGTTGATATGCATTTCCCTTACAAAAACATCGAAGCTGATTTGGTCATTCCGGCCCAGGTTATCCCGGTCAAAAACAAGGATTTTACTCAGATAGCCGTCATAGAAACTTCTCAGGGTGTCAAAATAGCTGTCCGTAAAATCTGCCGGAAGCTGGTCGTTATAGCGACTATCGCCGTTTTGGGTAGCTACCAGCGGAAAATACTTCAACTGCTCTTCGTAGTAGTCGTTGAGAACCTTTCCGAATTCGGGGTTATCCGGCATCGTCCGGTCCTTGTGCATGAGTTTACATGAGGAAAATGCGCAACAGATCAGCAGAAATACGTATAAAGAAAATTTCATGCGGATTAAATTTGGGAACTAAAGCTAAGCAATTCATGCATTAAGGAGGAATCACCAAATAATTTTCACTACAGAAATGCATGGGAATTTATTTTTTCACATATCTTCGCCCAACTGAAGCTGCTTACCCGGCCGTATGCCCGACCTTATGCATCCCGATTTCGTATTCATCAAAACCGTATTTGTCATATAAAATCAGCACTGGCGGCGGATTGGTACAACAATTGCTGTCTGCGTTATATATTTTACACTTTTAAAGCATAACCGATTATTCATTAACTTTTCTTAAAATGATTCTTATGAAGCTTAGGTACATTTTACTCTTAACCGTCTCCTCTGTTTTTCTGTTTTCCTGTGTAAGTACCAAAAAATTTAAAGAAATGCAGGCCCATTGGCAAGGCCGCTTCGATTCTCTGAGTGCTGAATACGCAAAACTCCAGGGCGACCTGAAGACTTGTAACGATCAGACTGCAAGCCTTACTTCACAGAAAAATGCCTTACAGGGACAGGTAGACGAACTGAATAAACAAGTCGCATTCCTGAGAGACAACAATACACAGGCCCTGAAACAACTGGAAGATATGTCTGTTATTTCCGGTGCCCAGGCTGAAAGCATCAAGAAGTCGTTGGATAACATCGGTGCCAAAGACGCTTACATCCGCGATCTGCAGTCGGCTATGGCCCACAAGGATTCCATGAATATGGCCCTGGTCATGAATCTGAAGGGTGCCGTTGGAAATGCTAACGATTCCGATATCAACATCAAAATTGAAAAGGGTGTTGTATTCATCGACATTTCCGATAAAATGCTTTTTAAAAGCGGAAGTTTTGTAGTATCGAAAGGAGCTAAAGGCGTCCTGGCTAAAGTTGCTGCAGTTCTTAAAAATCAACCCGATGTTGAATTCGAAGTAGAAGGAAATACAGATGATAAAAAGTTCAAAGGCGGAGTTTTACTGGACAACTGGGATCT
>DATCAO010000567.1:0-7568 GCA_036512575.1 Puia sp. | reverse complement strand
AAAAGGACTGATCCCGAACTTGCAGTTCTTCTTTACCTCCTGAATGGTATGATGCAGCATCAGTATCACAGAGTCCACATTACTCCTGCGCCAGTTTTCCCTGTCCATCCCCTGGCCATATTTTTCAAAAGATTTATTATCGGGAAATTCAACGCCGCCGATCCGGTAAGGATAAAAATAATCATCGAAATGAATGGCATCAATATCATAACGGCCAAGCATATCCCGGATTACCGCATTCACATACAACTGCACTTCTTTATTTCCCGGATCCAGATATTTTGTATCTCCGTAAGTCAGGATCCAGTCAGGATGTTGTTTGCTAACATGGGTCGACGATATGGATGATCCCGGATGCCAGACCGTTTTGCGCCGCTTATGTTTTCCATGTTTTGTAATAACAGTAGTATAGTGTCCGATCTGGAAAACCGCACGGTAAGGATTACACCAGGCATGAAATTCCATTCCACGCTTATGCGTCTCTGCGATCATGAATTCCAGCGGATCATAAAAAGGTATCGGTGCTTTCCCCTGCTGACCATTAAGCCACTGGCTCCAGGGTTCCAGGGCAGATGGAAAAAATGCGTCACAGGCTGGCCGCACCTGTACAATTACCGCATTCATTCCGTTGCGCTGATGCATATCCAATTGCCGGATAAATTCCTGCTTCTGTAATTCGGTGCTGTAATTACCGGCACTGGGCCAGTCAATATTATCGACGGTAGCAATCCAGACTGCCCTGAATTCATATTTGGGTTGAGGAAAAGCAGCGAGTGAACATAAAAACAAACAGGCGAGTAAGAAGTATTTCATAAGTATTTAGCCTGTAATGGGATTTTCGTCTGGTTGATTTTCCGGAATGGAATCTGACGTTCTGATTTTATCGAGCAGAACATTAAGTTGTCTGGCTTCCTCGCCCGAGAGGTATTTAAAAATGGCATCCATCTCTTCATTCAGTCCATCCATAGTCTGCAATAATTTTTTCCCTTTGTCCGTGAGCAGTACGTCCACCAGACGGCGGTCTTCGCGGCATACTGTTTTTTTCACCATTCCTTTTTTGACGAGCCTGTCCACGATGCGACTGGTATCACTCATTTTATCGAGCATCCTTTGCCGGATCTGCAATGTGGACAACGGCTGACCCGCCCCCCGTAAAATACGCAGGATATTAAATTGTTGTTGCGTGATATCAAAGGGCTCGAATTGTTTGTCTATTTTTTCATTCATCCAGTTAAAGGTGTAAATGAGATTCAGGGCCGATTTCTGATACTCCGAACGGAAAGCATGTTGGTTAATATCGTCTTCTAAAGTCATAAAGTGCTTATCATTTATAATTTATCTTTCAGGCCTTAGTCGCTCCAGACTTTCACTCCTTCGCTGCAATTTGAACAGATATCAATTTCAGAACGGCCTTTTAAGATCTTACGGCGAAAATCGAGATATTCAGGATTTTTCCATATTTCCCTGAACGATTTATTTTTCAGGTCCCCCATGCGGTGTTGCGCATCTTTATCAAAACAACAAGGTACTACCAGTCCGTCCCAGGTAATGACCGGCGCATGCCAGAGTCTCCAGCAATGATTCTGCATTGGATTTTTAGAAATATAGGTTCCGTCAGATTTTTTCTTATATCTCGTCAGTGAACTATGTTGGGGTATCAGCTGGTTGGGATCGTTTGCATAGTCATACACCTGTGCTGTTTTATAACGTATGCCATCCACCCCGGTTTTTAAAGCCAGTTCCTTTGCTTCTGCCATCTGATGTTCATTGGGCCGCACTACCAGGAATTGAAAAAAAACATAAGGAGTCTTGCTGTTGAGTTTCTTTTTCCATTTTACAATATTGGCTGCGCCCGCCAGTACTTTTTCCAGATCGCCGCCTACGCGATACTGGCGGTATACTTCCGGTGTGGTGCCATCCAGTGAAATAATGAGGCGGTCGAGGCCACTTTCCACCGTCCTGCGCGCAAGGTCATCATCGAGGTAATGGGCATTCGTTGACGTGGCGGTATAAATCTTTTTCGAGCCGGCATAACGCACCATTTCCAGAAAATCCGGATTCAGGTACGGTTCACCCTGAAAATAGAAAGTGAGGTAGATCAGTTCCGGAGCCAGCTGGTCAATCATTTTTCGGTAGAAATTCATTTCCAGCATACCGCGGGGACGTGTAAATGAACGAAGTCCGCTGGGGCATTCCGGACACCTCAGGTTACAGCTGGTGGTGGGTTCAAATGAAACAGATACGGGTACACCCCATTGAATGGGTCTTCTGGTCCATTTGCTCAGATAAAAACTGGAAATGACTTTCGTCCAGTTCCAGGCACGTCTAAAACTCAGCTTGGAAAAAATGTTGACGGAATCACTTAAGTTGAATTGGGTCATATCCGGTGCAAAATTAGTTTTTAAAACGCAAAGCAGGAAGCTGTGTATTTCGACGGCCTTCGGTTTATATTTGCAAACGTTTACCTTTTGAAATGGCCAAAAAGAAGAGCAGGATCTGGAAGATCATCAT
Organism: Puia sp.; assembly: GCA_036512575.1. Taxonomy (GTDB): domain Bacteria; phylum Bacteroidota; class Bacteroidia; order Chitinophagales; family Chitinophagaceae; genus Puia. Next base: position 5,057 of record DATCAO010000567.1, on the reverse strand, counting down.
TTTTATATTCGGTACCGCTATTGTCATAATGCTGATGGTGATGCTTGTACAGTGGATATTTGAAAAAAAGACATCCTTTGTTGAATACAGGGAATTCGGGATTTCACTTCCTGCGAACTATTCGATTCATGGCATTGATGTGTCCAAATACCAGGAAGTGATTAACTGGCAGTCTGTAAAGAACATGCAGGTGGAGGACGTACACATCAGTTTTGTTTTTGTGAAGGCAACCGAAGGGCTCGGCAACGAAGACGCCATGTTCAGCCGCAACTGGAAAAAAATCAAAGAGGCCGGCCTCGTACGCGGGGCATATCATTTTTTCCTGGCCACCAAGAGTGGGAAGGCCCAGGCGGAAAATTTCATCAATTCGGTGACCCTGCTTCCCGGGGATCTTCCTCCTGTGCTGGACATCGAACAAACCTATGGCGTTCCACCTGAAAAACTGAGGCAGCGGGTTAAGGAATTTCTGCAGACCGTTCAGACTTACTACGGAACCGCTCCCATCATTTATACCAATGTGGAATTTTATGAAAAATACCTGAAGGATGATTTTGACGGATACCTGTTATGGGCCGCGCATTATCTGCAACCGGCTCAGCCGCGCATTTACCGGAACTGGAGTTTCTGGCAACATAATGAACGCGGTCGCGTAAATGGATGTTATACCATTGTGGACTTCGATGTATTCAACGGAGACTCGCTTGAATTCAGCAAATTGTTATTAAACTGAACTTTACTTAACATGAAAAAAGTATACTGTGTAGCTACCTGCGATACCTGCCAGCGAATCATTGAGGATGCGGGCCTGATCAAAAAGGGATATGTTTCACAGAATATCAAAATGGAAAAGATCACGCCCGGGCAACTCGACGAAATGAAATCGATGATGGGCAGTTATGAAGCTTTATTCAGCCGCCGGGCATTGAAATACAAAGCCATGGGGCTGAAAGATAAAACACTTACCGAAAAAGACTACCGCGACCTGATCCTGCAGGAATATACTTTTCTCAAAAGGCCGGTGATCATTTCGGGGAAGAAGATTTTTTCGGGGAGCGAGAAGAAGACTGTTGCTGAAGTTATGAAGTTGAAGTAAATGAAATCCCGTTTTATTCATAATGTGGCAAATGTGGAATTGTAAATAATTGCCTTGCAATTATTTTGTGGGAATGTGGAAATGAAATGAGACAATGATTATGAGGGAATGAAGTTCAGACTGACAACAAAGATTCATCAAACCAGACATCTTCATAACCCTGATCGTCAATGAGAATCCGGTATCCCGGTGGCAAGCCCAGGTATTTTATTATTTGAGGTTTTGTTTCCATAAGATGGCAAGCATGCACGGGTCGAAAAAAATCCTTCCCGTCGGACCATTTCCCTAACCATAAAAACCAACCACTGTAATTGTCTTGAGGATGCCTCAGCGCATTGAAAGTAATATCTCCTCTTTCATCCGCCAGTCCGACTATCGCGAATTGTTCCAGTGGCACGATTTCAACATTAAATTTTTTACATACCATGTTTTGTTCCATTACATAGAGATCCCATCGAATTTTATTGAAAGAAAAATCCATTGAAGATTTTGCCATTTAATAATTCGAAACGGATCACGCCGGACGCAGAAAAAGTCAGTATCCCAAATCATATTACCACATTATCATTGCCCCATTTCATTTCCACTTTCTCTCATTTCCCACAATTCCACATTCACCACATTATGAATAAGACTAGTCTCTGATTATTCTGAGCTTAGCATAATTCAACATAATCTTCTTCTCTCCTCCGAGCTTAAAATTCACTGTTGCAATGGGATTGTGTGCGGAGCCTTCCATCTTCACCACTTCCCCGAAACCGAATTTCTGGTGTTCCACTTTGTCGCCTGACTGGAGATTACTGGTATCACTCGGAGTGAAATCCACGGAAGGAATGTGCACAGCAGCAGGCGTTTTAGCCGAAGGGGAAATATAAGTGGGTTTAGCGGACTCGCGACTTTTCGTAGACGATTCATCCGAACCTCCGAACCCCCTGTTGAGGCGATCATATGCAGGACGCGCAGACCAGGAACCGATCTGATTCCTGATGCCTCCGCCTGCATAACTGCGGTCTAACTGGTCTTCCGGAATCTCTTCAATGAAACGACTGGGATCATTCTGAATCACACTGCCAAAGCGGTAACGGGAGTTCGCATAAGTAATCCAGAGTTTATGTTTTGCCCTGGTGATCACAACATAAAAAAGGCGGCGCTCTTCTTCCAGCTCTTCGCGCGTATTGATGGACATGGCGTTGGGGAATAGCGATTCTTCGAGACCGGCAGCAAACACACAACTGAATTCTAGTCCCTTGGCCGCATGGATCGTCATCAGTTTCACCGTGTCGGCATCAGGATCTTTCTGATCGGTATCGGTCAGCAAAGTGATCTGTTGTAAATATCCGGACAGTCCGGCCTGACCTTTTTGGGTTTCCTGGGTTTCAATATTGTCGATCAGTATGCCATCCTCATCAATGATACTTCGGTTTTGCTGATCATCCACCCACTCCTTGATGCTGTTCAGCAACTCCTGAATGTTTTCGTACCGGGCCAGGCCCTCGGTGGTTTTGTCGTTGAATAATTCCCTGACGATATTCGTTTGTTTCCCGACATGCGTCGCTACTTCATAAGCATTTTTCGAATTCAGCATACTCGAAAAACTTTTGATCATCTGCACGAACTGTTCAATGGATTCCAGTGTACCGGCTTTGTAACCCATCGTTTTTGCGTTGCAAAGCACATCCCACATGGAGATGTTTTTTTCATTGGCCACGAGTACGGCTTTATCCAATGAAGATTTACCAATGCCGCGTGCCGGGAAATTGATGATACGCTTTAAAGATTCTTCATCACGCGGGTTCACGATGATGCGCAGATAAGCGATAAAGTCCTTGATCTCTTTACGCTGATAGAAACTCAGGCCTCCGTAAATCGTATAGGGAATGGCCATGCGACGCAGATTTTCTTCAAAGGCGCGGCTCTGGGAATTCGTCCGGTACAATATGGCGAAGTCGCGATTGTTGAAATGATTGCGCAGCTTTTGTTCCTGGATCGTATCAGCCACATATTTTCCTTCGTCGTTGTCGGTTTGTGTCCGCACCAGTTTGATCTTCTCCCCTTCTATGTTTTCCGTCCACAGGTTTTTTGGAATCTGTCCCTTATTTTTTTTGATCACTTCGTTGGCCGCATTGATGATGCTTTGCGTGCTCCGGTAATTTTGTTCCAGCTTCACTATTTTCACATCATCATAATCCTTCCGGAACTGCAGGATGTTTTCGATGGTCGCCCCGCGAAAACTATAGATGCTCTGCGCATCATCCCCGACGACGCACACATTTTCATACACAGCGCCAAGCAATTTGATGATCTCATACTGCGCGGGGTTCGTGTCCTGAAATTCATCGATCAGGATGTATTTGAATTTATGCTGGTATTTGTGCAGACTCTCCGGAAAATGTTTGAGCAGTTCATAGAATTTCAAGAGCAGGTCGTCGAAATCCATCGACCCGTTTTTGAAACATCTTTTCGCATAGGCTTCATAGATCTGGGCAATCGCGGGACGATTACTCCGGGTGTCTTCCTGCTGAATATAATAGTCGGTGGCGTACTCCGCCGGGCCGATCAGACCGTTTTTGGCCTGGGAAATCCGGTTGTACACGATGTTGGGCTTATAGTGTTTGTCGTCCAGGCTGAGTTCATTCACTACTGTTTTCACCACACTCTTGGCATCGTCGGTATCGTAGATGGTAAAATGATGCGGATAACCCAGTTTTGGGGCTTCGGCACGCAAAATCCTGGCAAAAACGCTGTGAAACGTACCGATATAGAGGTTTCTGGCTTCATTATTCCCCAGGATACGCTCCACCCTTTCTTTCATTTCCCTGGCCGCTTTATTGGTAAAGGTCAGGGCCAATATATTAAATGCGTCCACGCCGGTGGTGAGAAGATGGGCGATACGCGTTGTCAGTACTTTGGTTTTTCCGCTGCCGGCACCGGCGACGATCATCAGGGGTCCGTTGATATGCAATACCGCTTCTTTCTGCGCTTCATTAAGTCCTTTGATATAATCGGGCATGCCTGCAATTTACGAAGCAGCGGCGGCAGAACCTCGGGATAAATTATGCTGTTTCCCCCTAAGTGGCCGGGGTTTTTGTGGGTTTTTTCGTCGCTGTGCTTTTGCGCTTCCATCGGAAAACTTCAATGTCACCGACACTGAAAATGAGCAGGCCCTTTCTGAATTTATAATTGTTGACCCTCAGGAGATTTTGCAGAAAGGCTGATTCATTATACCCGGAACAGAACATGCGCGTCGTGATCATTTTATCACTGAATTGAATGGAGGCGCTATCCTGCGCAAAAAAGGTTCCGGACATCCGGTTACAACCCGTGTTGCCTGAAAATTTACTTTCTTTCACATCGATCTGAATTTCAGGAATATGACCGCCTACCGTATCACTGTCAGATGCCGGTATCAGCTGCCACTTCCCGCCCATCTTCGGATTGGGAGTTGAAATTTTAGGCTGTTCCACGACGGCTGAGTCCTGGGCATGCAGGCCCGAAAGCATGGCAAATAATAGGCCGGTCAAAAGAAAAGATTTTAACTTTGCTCCCATATTAAATATATATCTATAATCATACCCAGCTATGCCAGGATTTGAATTTTTTGGTGAAGAAGAACGTAAAGAAGTAAATGATGTATTGAATACCGGAATTCTCATGCGTTACGGTTTTGATGCTGCCCGTAAAGATATATGGAAATCCCGTGAGCTGGAGCAGGCCATCTGTGCTAAGTTTCAATGCGGATTTGCCCAGTTGACTTCCAGCGGCACGTCGGCACTGACTACCGCGCTTGCCGCTTTGGGCATCGGTGCAGGAGACGAGGTGATCATGCCGTCCTTTACGTTTGTGGCGAGTTTTGAAGCCGTACTCAGCGTAGGCGCGATCCCTGTAATTGTGGATGTGGATGATTCCCTGACCATGGATCCGGTGGCTGTAAAAAAAGCGCTTACTCCCGCCACCCGCTGCATTA
>DATCAO010000566.1:0-3216 GCA_036512575.1 Puia sp. | reverse complement strand
CTATCTCACGGAGCAATGGAAGTCCGGCGCTCTGATGGGCGCTTCAGCCAAAGAAGCATTTTACGTGCATATCGGACTTGGGCAAACCATGACAGAACTGGATATCTGGGAAGGGAGACTCATTGTAGAAATCGGTATGGCAGCCGTGCGGCCGGCCGAATTTATCATACTGCGCTTCATGCAAAAAATGTTATCGGAATCATAGGATAGTGCCTTCTAAATACCTTATTATAAAAAAATAAAATCATGAATTATTCATCCTCCTCAGAAACCATGGAGTCGGAACAGAAAAAACCCTGTCACGATTCCGACACACCTACAAAAAAAACGATCTGGACAAGAAAGAATGCCTATTGCCTTACTTTAAAATCCAACGTTGGCGTTTTAAGACAATGTGAAGAGACGAAAGCAGGAAATAAAAAGACTTATGAACATAAGAATTGTCGATTCGTTAAAACGGAAAAATACTACCGCCTGTTCAGAAATCTTGAACTGCAATACGGCGTAGAGCTGATCCGGGCATCTGGCGATATTGAAAATAACATCAAAGCTTTGGTGACCGACAATAAAACGCTTGCAGATGCGCTGACTGATCTTTTGGCCACCATTAAGACTGCAAAAAGCGCCTTTGGTGATCTGCGTGACAGTGCCTGCAAACTGGATGCCTGCAGCAAAGACAGCTGCAACCGCTCGCAGATGGCTATCCTGACAGGACAAAAACTGGAAGATTGTGACGACAAACACAAACCCGATCCGGGTAAGCGCCCACCCGACTGCGAACATGCCGGATCCATTTTGCATCAGCTGATCCATGAACCTCCTTCACTAAGCAAAGAGATAGATATCATACTAAACGCATCGGCCGATGTGATCGGAATACAGACTTTTTCCAATATTGGTTCACTTTCAACCCAGTTTTTTCCTTCCGTTAAGGCGAGCGCTAAAGCGTTCGACGACTTTATTCAGGATAGGATGAATAAAGGAAATGCAGATCTGACCACCGCCCAGGCCGCTCTAGCACAGGCTATCAAGGATTTGACGGATTCGGAATTTGCTCTTTTTACAGCCAGGATCAGCGTCAACAGCATCAAGGGACTGAAGGAATTCCTTTGTCATCATAAATGCGAATGCATCTGCGAAGGCGATAAACGACTCGATAAATGCAAATGCGAAATATGCGAAATCTGCCAGGAAGTAGCAAAAATTTATTCCAGGGAAACTGAAGATAAACAACCAGCTGCTGTACCTGCTTAATAAACCCATTCCTTAACTCAAAAAATATAATCATGTTAGCTTATTGCAAAATCGATCCAAAGCACGATATCTACGAGTGCTGTGATTTTCCCCACCAGCCGCCGGGAACCGGAACTGGTGATTGCTGCTACGATTACTGGAATGCCGATTTAACCGAAATCAGCAACGAATTAAAATTTGCAACAGCGAGGGCAACACATAAACAGAAAGAATTTCAATACGTCAGTGACTGGTACACCGTTCTGAAAGGTTGGTGTGAAGACTGGGAGCAGGCAGACAACAAGGCCGATGCGCTGTGCCGGAACCTGGATTTATTCATCAAGCACCTGAAGCGCGTCTGTAAAATCACCAACAAAACGGACAAAGCAATTGAAATTCTGTTTTGCATGATCAAAGACCTTTTTATCAGGGTCGACTGTCTGAAAGAAAGGTGTGATGATCTGTATAAATGTATTAATTGTCTAAAGAATCCGGCTCTTGCTACGGGCGGTCTGCGCACCTGCCTGGACGACTATGGTAAGAAACTGGATGCGGTGATCGCGCTTCGTGATCTGTTGCTTGGTAAAATCATTTCCTGCATCGAATATGGGTATGAGTTGCATGATAATATCTGCGATGACTACGGTCTGGGAGGTACACTTATTTTCTGGAGACAAATATTGAAGTGCGATGGCGAGATCATTGATCAGCCAGGCAGGCCGCAGGATCCGGAAGAACCCATGGAGTGCTGCGAATTAGAACCCATGATGACCCTGCCTATTTCGCAGGATGCTTATTTCAAAGAATTGAAATGGCAGGCTGATAAAGTAAAGATCAGGGTTCACGAACTGAAAAAGGAAAGCGATCAGGCAAATGAAAAAATGGCCGCATTGCAGGCTTGCCAGGATGGATTAAACACAGCCTTGAAAGCCTCCGATCCTTCCATTCGTTGCAAGAAATAACATCAATTTATTCAAAACAAAAACCTAGTATATGGCTGACGATCCCAAAAAAAATTATCCGATTCCAAAGTTCCATTTTGTATTAGACTGGGGCGGAACAAGAATCGGATTTACGGAAGTAACAGGTCTGGACTTTGAAACACAGGTCATTGAATACCGTGCAGGGGATGCGCCTCTGTATCACAAAACAAAGCAACCCGGGCTCACCAAGTACACAGACATTACATTGAAGCGGGGAACTTTTGTCGGTGATTTTGAATTCTTTCAGCAGTGGCAGAATACATTTATGTTCCAGGAAGGGAAAACGAAGTTCCGGAGAACGGTTACCATTAAGCTGCTCGACGAAGAGCACAAGGCAGCTATAACCTGGACTGTTCACAATGCCTGGCCCTCCAAAATTCAGTCCACCGACTTGAAGGCAGACGGTAATGAAGTGGCGATCGAAACCATGGTACTTTCCCACGAAGGGCTTGCCATTGTACTCAGTTAGTCTGGAAGTACCAGTACAATCAAACAGCGATGGGAGATACCATTTACCAGACCGTAAATTTTCATTTCCAGGTGAATTTCAATTTCGGGAGTGACGATATGGATGTGAGTTTTCAATCAGTGACCGGACTTGATTCAACCCTGGAAACGGAAGCTGTAAAGGAAGGGGGTGAAAACCGTTTTACACATATGATCCCGGTTCGCAGGAAATATGGTCCCCTTATACTAAAAAGAGGTCTGCTTAAACCATCTGATTCCAAACTGACAGCCTGGCTGAAAGATGCCTTTGATAATGGCAAGGTGGTTCCCCGTGATATGGTCAATATCATTCTGCTCAATCAACAGCATAAGGCACTGATGCATTGGAAAGTCAACAATGTATGGCCTTTAAGCTGGAAAATTGGAGAACTGAATGCCGAACAGGGAGCCGTGCTAATAGAGACTTTGGAACTCAACTATAATATTTTAATCCTGGACAATCAATAATATATGCCAGTTGAAATCCGCGAATTGGTTATTAAGGCAACAGTTT
>DATCAO010000565.1:0-2884 GCA_036512575.1 Puia sp. | reverse complement strand
GGTGTTCGACATTTTACCTACAGAAAAGATCCTGTACTGCCGGACAATTCCGGTCTGGGTTATAGTTTTGACAATATTCAAATTGCTTTTAACGTAATTCCCATCGAAAAAGATGAACTCCTTCCCAATCCGCCGGGAACTATGCCGCGTTACACCGGTTACAAGTGTACCGACTATGAATATGCACTGAACGCTGTAGATTCTTTGTATGGCGGAGGTACCGAAATCTGGCGACTACTTGTTCCCGGCATGAACAGAAAACATTTTTTTCCACGACAGCCCAAATCGCCCAATGAAGGCGCTGTACCCAACGGGAAATTGGTTATCAGGAGAGAAGGAAATACCCTCATCACTGAGGCCGCTATTCCCTGGTCTGAAATCCCTGAAGTAAAACAAGCTCTCGACAGAGGCGATAAGATTAAATTTTCCTTTCGGGTTAACGATAATGGTGTGCCCAACGGATGCATGGAGCTGGCGAAGGACAGAAGTATATCCAAACAAAATGCCAGGGCGTTTCATCCGGATTGGCAGGTGCACTGGGCAAATGAGCTGGAATTCGGGTTTGAAAAAAAATAATATATGAACAAACTCGGACTAATAAGTCAATTTGGTTTTTTCGTTTGCTTAGGCTTTAATTCTATTCGCGCACAGTGTGCAATTTACGATACCGATCTTAAGGTCATGTCTACACTTGCTGTTTACACCGATCAAATGAATCCGGTCCCTATTTTATACAGTGGACAGGAATATGTCGGATTCGACAGGCAGATAGCGGGTAATTCATTTTTTATGACTGATTCACTCCAGTCAGTCAGTATATATTTCAATGGCCAATGGTTTGGAGGAATATCAGCAGCATATGAAATCGCAAGGGATGAATTGGTTATTTCAAATTCTGAAAAAACAGGTCTTTTGATTCCGGATCAAAGTGCTATAAAACATTTTTTTTTACTCAATCATTACTTTACGAAAATAAACGTCGACAGCATTTCTGATTTTCCAGGCACTTCAGGATTTTATGATGAAGCCTATTGTGGTGGAACGTTGTTTTTGATCAAGCGAATGAAAAAGATTGAAGAATCTAAGGAAGAATTTGGAATAACGGCCAAATTCTCTGAAATGGATAAGAATATCATAAAAAAAGGAGATAGATATTATCAGGTAAGTAGCGAAGCGTCATTACTAAAACTTTTTCCAGATAAAAAAAAGGAACTAAAAAAATACTTGCGGAGAATAAGAACCGGTAGTTCTATTGACCTGGAAACGGAGATTGGTATTCTTTTAAGATATTATGATCAGCTAACAGAAAAGAGATGAAACGTGCGAAAATCATATCTGTGATGATTGCACTTCTAGCCATTGGATCAACCATAAAGGCTTTTGGCCAAAATAAGCAGTTAATATCCGGAGATTTTGTAAATATTCATTTTGATGATTTTGTCAGAACCGTCGAATCACAAAGTAAATATCATTTTTATTATGATTCGCTGGATACAGATAGTATTATTGTAAATATGGATATTTCGGATAAACCTCTTTCATTGATTTTGGAGAACGTGTTTTTGCATACAGAAGTGCACTTTTTCATCGATACATTCAACCGCGTCTTTATTATCCGCAACAATCCAATACAGGTTCTTTTTTCAGGAAAGGAAGAAGATTCGGCCATCAAAATTGTGGCAATAAATACAGGAAATAGAGAAACTAAATTCGAAAAAGAACCAAACGCAACTCGAAGTTTACTTGAGAATAGACTTTTTGAAATCGGGGACAGAGGATCCAAAACTATTTCAGGGTCTGTTACGCTAACCGGCAATATTCGGGATATGAACAATGGTGACCCTCTGGTCGGTGCATTAATTCAGATAGACTCGTTACCACAACAAAAATATTCCGATCCTTTTGGAAATTATTCCTTTAAGATGTCAGCCGGTGAACATTATTTATATATCAGCTCAGGCGGTATGAGTAACGCGAAACGTCATGTCGTGATTTATTCTGACGGAGTACTCAACATAGACATGAAGGAATATGTACCAACACTCAAAGTTGTGATTGTAACAGCCGATATACGCAGCAATGTAAAGTCTACGATCATGGGTTCTGACCGTATCAATATAAAAACAATCAAACAGATGCCTTCCGTAATGGGCGAAGCAGACGTACTCCGCGCCGTATTGTCTTTGCCGGGTGTTACTTCGGTTGGTGAAGGAAGCACTGGACTTAACGTTCGCGGGGGAGCCGCTGATCAAAACCTCATTCTTTTCAACGATGCAACAATTTATAACCCCTCTCACTTTTTTGGATTCTTTTCTGCTTTTAATCCCGATGTGGTAAAAGACGCAATATTATACAAGAGTAGTATACCCGAGAAATACGGAGGACGTTTGTCTTCTGTCTTGGATATTTCTTCGCGCGAAGGAAATAAGAAGAAATTTTATGGCGAGGGTGGCCTGGGATTATTAACCAGTAGGCTTTGTATTGAAGGCCCAATTGAAAAAGACAAAGCTTCCTATTTGGTTGCTGGCAGAATGACTTATTCTGACTGGGTTCTTCATCAAGTTCCGGATTATAGTAATAGTAGTGCTTCTTTTTACGATTTGAATGTAGTGGTAAGTCAACAGATCAACAAGCAGAACAATCTTTATTTGACTGGTTACCTGAGCCAAGATCATTTCAAATTAAACAATGATACTACTTACGGCTATAGTAACCACAACCTAGATTTGAAATGGAAACATGTCTATAACGATAAATTATTTGGTCTTTTTACTTTGGGATATGACAGTTATCAGTTTGGAATTTCCAGCGTGTCGAACCCAGTAAATGCGTATAAATTTTCTTTTGATGTAAACCAGGATTTTTTGCGTATCGATAACACTTA
>DATCAO010000564.1:0-8145 GCA_036512575.1 Puia sp. | reverse complement strand
GAAATTTACGAGTTTATTTATCACACCGACCTCCCTCCGGAATTTCGAGGTCCGACAGTTCGGAATCTCCCTTTACCCCTCAACCGACTTTTTAACCAGACTTACCGAAGCCGAAACCTTTCTAGTAAAGGTTTGATATTTCACCTTTGCATTGTTATTCACATAATAAAAACAATGGAAACGACTATTATTAGAATTGTCTTGGCAGTAATCCTTACTTTATCGTTAGTTGGCAAGCTGACAGGCAAAACAAAGTCAACTTTTGAAAATGCCGGTTACACCCCGATAATAATGTACGCAACAGCTATTGCAGAAATAATATTTACCGTTGGGCTGTTTACCAAATATGAATTGTTTTCAACAATTGGTCTGCTGGCGATAATTGGCGGTGCTGTTTTCACTTTGTTTCGTCAAAAGGTTAAGCCCTCAAAATATATTTTAGCCCTGATTGCAGCTGGATTATTGATCGCATCGCTTGTTTTACAAATTTAAGCATCATCATCACTTACCTGAAACTTTAATCCCTAAATATTTCTGTCTTGGTGACAATACCATAAATTTGGATAATTTCTGGTTATGCCGAAGCCGTCCACCAAAACATTCTTCTATAAACATGCAGAATTTTTGTCTGGTCCTGAATTCAATGCGAATCCTGATATACACGGATTTTCGGTAAGATACAATCAACCATTTTTTGAACAAGATCTGTTCAAATTTCATTTCAGGTCCGACTTCCTCACCGTTCTTCTTATTGTCAGGGGGGACATTACTTTCTCATTAAACCTCGAGGAATATTCCGCAAAACAAAACAGCCTGGTTATTGTGGCTCCAACTGCAATAAAAAAAATCACTGTGGTTTCAAAAGACAGCCTTGTATCGGGTGTCAATTTCACTATAGACTTCCTGACAGCCATAGGGATGCCGAAAAATGCTGCAGAACTGCTTGATTATTTTTCCTCACAGTTTTCACCGCATTGGAATCTTGACAAAAAGGATGCTTCGGCTGTGCAGCTATTGATAAAACAGCTGAATAACAGGGTTCTTTCATTGAATGGTCATGCGTATGGTAAAGAACTTCTGTTTCATACTTTTTTTATCTATTTATATGAACTGTACGGCCTGAGTAAAAAATATGCTGTGCCATTCCATCATCATGTTACGAGGAAAGAAAACCTTGTTAAGGATTTCACACAGATGGTACAAAAGCAATTCAGATCGAAGCGAAATGTACAAACCTATGCAGAACAGCTCAACATCACTCCCAAATATCTTACAGAAACAGTAAAAGAAATCACAGGCAAAACAGCCGGCGAAATTATTGATGATTTCGTTTTATTTGAATCAAAAATGCTATTGGATAACCCCGCATTAAGCATTGCAGAGATAGCTGATGAACTTAATTTCAGTGATCAGTCATTCTTTGGAAAATATTTTAAAAGACACACCGGCCTGTCGCCAAAGGAATATCGTCTTTCACCTTAAGATCATTTCAGGATTCATTAAGGCAATTATTTCCAACTTAACATAACCGACTATTTGACCAAACTTGCCGAAGCAAGAACCTTTCTCCGGAGACCTTTTCGTTTCATCTTTGTACAACGAAATGATCATGAGAAAAAAGACGAACAATATAGTTGAGAAGGCAACAACATTTTTTATGCAAAATGGGTTGCATTCGGTTTCAATGGACAAAATCGCCTCCTATTCCGGTATTTCCAAAAAAACCCTGTATGGTAATTTCCAAAGCAAGGAAGTAATGGTAAAAACGATCGTACAGAAATTAATCTCGAAAACCAGTAAATATCTCCGGTTGTGCCCCGGATATCTCACCAAATGCAGTTAAGGAGTTAGAAAATTTATCTGAATACATACTTGGAGTGCTTGAGATTTTAACACTGAAATTTATCAGAGACCTTAAAAAAAATTACCCGGACATATATACCCAGCTAATTTATTTTAGAGATAATTCGCTAATGCCTTACCTGGAAGGCTGCCTCATCCGTGGCATAAAAGAAGAAATTTTCAGACCAGATATAGATAAAAGAATTTCTGCATGGCTTTATTGCTGGCAATTACAGAATGTATTGGAGGGCGATACCTTTCAGGCAGATGTCAACGTGATACTGGTAAATGTCTGTGATCTGTTCTTACACGGCGTTCTCAATGCAAAAGGGCTGAAACTGCTAAACTGACTATTCCTTTAGCTGTAACCATGACTTGCTGAGGGAAAGTTCAGTAATTAAGTTCTCGCGGCAGGGGATAGTGCCCGATTGGTTTATAAATAAATCTAACCAGATATATTATGTTAAAAAATGTTTTGAAATCAATATGCTTTATAATCCTGGTTCAATTATTTCAGTCGAATATCATAATGGCGCAGAATGAGGTTAGTTTTCCGAAACCAAATGGCAATTCAAACCAGTTATTTTTTCTTCAGCGTACGCCCAATGCCAATACGGTAGTTTATGAGCTCAATGTAAAAAACGGTGAACTGGATAGTATCGAACCGGTACATATTTTCTGGATTCTTTATGGGAAAAATGCTGAAATCGAGGAACTGACGTCCATTCAAAGAAAATATGCCTATGGCCTCAGTACTCAACTCATTTCAGAAGATCATTACGAATTACGCTTTCTGGCCAACAAAAAATATGCGCTGCAAATGATGAAAGGGCCAGATTACAAATATCATATCTATTATCCAATTAATAATAAACAGGCAATTCTTTCCCGTATTTATCTGCAGATAAACGGGGGCTCATTATTTTCTCCCCATATTGAATATGTAGAGTTTACAGGACTCGATCCGGAATCGGGAACAGAATTGGTTGAGAGAAAAAAGATTTAGTATACGGGGGATCATCGCTCTATATTTCCTTGTACGCAACAGCAGCCCAAAGGCGCATATTTGACTCCGGTATTTGCAGCCGTCAAATGGAATTTCGGTTTAAGGTACAGCCTTTACAAGCTTTTTGTCTTTCAATAGCTCTTTTGTATATCGATAACCAACCTCAAATATATCAGGTATCCTGGGAATATCGAACAATCCAAATCCTTTTAATTCTGAGGGTTCCAGATATAAAAAACATCCTTCTGCGGCTCTTCCGGTCATTTCACGGTGAATCAAATGCAGGGTGCGGTCCATAAGCTCCATAGGCTTTTCCTCCGGGCTGAATAATTTTATCGGATTAACATAAATACTGATTACCTCATCTTTCTTATTAATAAATGGTTCAATGGGCAGATTATTGGATACTCCTCCGTCAACAAAAGGAATACCTTCTATAAAAACGGGCGGAAATAAAATAGGAATAGAACTTGCTGCAGTAATGATTTCAACGATATCTCCCTTATCAAAAACAGTCTGTCGGCCATTTATAAAGTTGGTAGCTGTTACATAAAAAGGAACCGGCAGATCTTCAATATTTTTATAACGCATGTTCTTCTTTAAAAAAGATGCAATGTTTTTCATGGATACCATTCCCATTTTAAACCCATTCCAGGCGAGCATGTTCATTTTTAATTTATCGACAAACAGATCTCTAATTTCATCCGGCGTAAACCCACTGGCTAAAAAAGCACCGGCGATGGACCCGGCACTTGTACCGGCAATTTCAGAAGGGTAAATATCCTCTTCCTGGAATGCTTTCACCGCGCCTAAATGTGCAAAACCGCGGCACCCGCCACCCGACAGAACAAAAGGTCTTTTTTGCATATACATGTGATTAAGTTAAAGGAAATTTCTTTTGGGAATGGGTACATCTTAACCAGGAATGGTTTTCAAAGGGTATCCTCTTTATTACAAAGCTGAAATTTTAATCAATATATCGCAAATAATAATTTTTATAAGAGTAATGCTACATAGCAATTGAAACTTTAAAAAGTTTAAGCCGGCAAAGTCATCCATTGTCAAAGATCTAGACGAGAATCCAAATTTTTGCAGCAAACCGAGACTTCCGCCCGATTTTTGCAAGTGCCAGCGTAATTAATATTCTTGTATTGGCAGGAACTACCTGATGGAAATCAAGTAGTTGACACGTGCACTCATCTGACCAATTATTCTTTGGAAATATTTTAAAAGACACACCGGCCGGACGCCAAAGGAATATCGTCATACGCCCTGAGATTATTTCGGGATTTACCAAAGAGAACATTTTCATCGACAACCGACTATTTGACCAAATTTACCGAAGCTGGGACCTTTCTCCGGGACCTTTATCGTTTCATCTTTGTGCTGTGAAATTATTATAAAAACAAGATGAAGAATGATGAAAAAACACCGAACAAAAACAGGGCCTGAAACAGGCTGATCAAAGTCATTTTTTGCATTGAGCAGGGTCATTTGAACCTGGCTTTGCCTACAGATAATTTTACTCAACTCCCCTTGAAATCTATTTGATCGTTTCCGTTGAAAGCTATTTATTCACTATTAAAACCATGTATTATGAACAAGATGTTAATTGCGGTTTTCGAAACCGAAACAAAAGCCTACCAGGGACTAAGTGCCCTGAAAAGCTTACACGTCAATGGGGACATTACCCTTTATGCAACAGCAGTAATCCATAAAGACCAATGGGGTCAAATCCAGGTAAAGGAAAGCGCCGATGAGGGCCCTATTGGTACCGGGGTCGGTCTTCTTACAGGGAGTTTGCTCGGTTTGCTGGGAGGGCCGGTCGGGTTGGCCATTGGAGCTCTAACAGGTACGATGGCAGGACTCATTTATGATGTGAATGCGGACGATATCAATACCACATTTGCAGATGATGTAGCCTCAGCCTTAACCAATGGTAAAACTGCTGTGCTTTGTGAGCTGGATGAAACCTGGACCGTTCCGGTTGATACAAAAATGCAGGCTCTTGACGGATTGGTGTTCAGGCGTTTCCGGTATGAAGTGGAAGACGATCAAATCAACCGTGAAGCCGAATCCATTTCCACTGAATACAAGCAGCTGAAAGAGGAATTAAAAGAAGCAAGGGAAGCCGATAAAGCAAAGATCATTGCATCGATCGAAAAATTGAAAAACAAAGCAAAGGCTTCCAGTGATCTCTTAAAAAAGAAAATGAATGATTCGAAAAGACAGTTTGAAGCAAAGATGAATGCAATAAAAGATCAGATGAGAAATGCCAGTGACAGGAGGAAAGCAAAACTGCAAAAAAGAATCGACTCGTTAACAGAAGAATATCAATCCAGGACAGCTAAATTAAAACAAGCTGCAAATTTGGTGAGTGAAGCTTTTGAGATCAGGGAAAAAGAAGAAGCACAGTTGGCATAATTTGGTCAGGCAACGTGTCAAATGAATCATTCCAAACAACATTCTGCGAGTTGGCAGGATGTTGTTTGTTAACAATCTTTTAAAAGAGACATTTATTCCGCACCCAGGTTAGAAAAAAGAGATTTATAACACTTAAAAACATTTTATATGGCACACACAATTTTCAAAGAAATAAAAGAAGCGGTAAAATACTGGTGGCTACTTTTGCTGACCGGGCTTATCCTGGTAGCGGTAGGGATCTGGGTTTTTGCTTCGCCTGCCACAGCTTATTTATCCCTTAGCATTCTATTTGGAGCGAGTATTCTCACAATCGGATTCTTCGAAACAGTATTTGCAATATCAGCCCGTAAATCACTGGAAGGCTGGGGTTGGACATTAGCCAGTGGATTACTGGATATAGTGATTGGAACTTATTTGTTGGCATATCCAGCGGTAACTATGGTAATATTGCCATTTGTTCTTGGCTTCTGGTTATTATTTCGCGGTTTTTCTGCTATTGGTTTTTCATTCGATATAAAATCTTACGGTGATTCGAACTGGGGTTGGTTTTTAATATTCGCCATAGCAATTATTTTCTTTGCTCTTATGATATTGGCGGTTCCCGCTTTTGGAGTTGCCAACATCATTGCATGGACAGGATTGGCATTTATTTTTGCAGGTATATTCAGGATTATACTTGCTTTCAGGTTGAAGAAATGGAAAAGTGCAATAGCTTAATGAGCTCTTGTTGATAGTGGAATTTCGAATTGACGAAGGCACATGCAACCAAGAGTTGCATTCGTGCAATTGGGGCCAACGAATAGCATCTTCCAAGGTGCATTTGCTGAGGCAAGTTCAAGTATTTGAGGTCCCACAGCCGGGGATAGCCGTATTTCATTTTAGAACCCTTTTCGGATGACATCAACATTCATTCAGCGCATCTACAGAATTCCGGCCCTTACCCGGCTAGTAATCGCTTTGGTCGTTTCTTTAATAACATTTATCTCAAGCGGCAGCACACCTCCGGCCATTCAATTTATCATGGTATGGAGTAGTTTTTCTTTTTCAATTTTAGTGTTATTCTGGATGACCATCGTAAAAGCAGAAGTTCATGAGGTAAAATATATTGCAAAAAGGCAGGATTCCAGCCGGACCATTGTTTTTATCTTTGTGTTGGTTGCTGCCCTCATCGGTTTTTTTGCAGTCATCTTTTTATTAAAAATTCTTCCTGACAGGAAGGAGGCGGGGTACTGGTATCATATCCGACTTTCGTTCATTTCCGTTACTTTATCCTGGGCCCTGATTCACACCATTTTCTCTTTTCGTTATGCCCACCTTTATTATACCTGTCGCAGGGAAGAGAAAGGCATAGAAAAGGAAGACGAAGGTGGGTTGCAATTCCCAAATGAAGATTCACCTGACTATCTGGATTTTGCCTATTTTTCTTTTGTGATCGGAATGACTTTTCAGGTCTCCGATGTGGCCATCACCTCCCGCCAGATCCGGCATCTGGCACTATTTCATGGAATCATTTCTTTCGTGTACAATACTGTAATCCTGGCACTGAGTGTCAGTATCATTGCAGGATTGGTATATAAATAAAGGCGGTAATTTTATGGTGAGAGACAGGCTTTTCATTATTCACTCCATAGTAAATTTTATCTTTGAGTTGAAAATGAAAAGAAACGTGAAGAAGTGAATATTAAACGAAATATTTTGATTGATGTTTAATTTCACGACACATAGTTGACACACAGAACTTACAAGATATTGAATCCCAGGTCGAAAGGATTACAGTCCCGGGCACAAAAACCTTCTCGATGAAATCGAGAAGGTTTTTTCGTTTTAGAAGCGTGCGAAGCTTGCTACTGGGATTTATTGAGACGGATCGAAGGACTGGAGAAACGTTTTCCTAAATCCGAAGCGGATCCTCTTCCCTCTTTTCAATGGACCGGTTCCAAAGCCACACTCACGGAACTCATTTATGCCATGAAGTCCGGAGGTGTTCAGAACAACGGACTGATCGGTGACAAAGAAATCGCCGAGAAATTTGAGAAAATATTTCAGGTCGAACTCGCAAATTACTATCACTGTTTTAATGAAATCCGTCTGCGGAAAAAAACCGCAAAGCCCTGCTGGATCATCTGCGGGGAGAAAGTGCTGCAGAAAATGAACGCGCTGGACGGCCGGTAGGGTATTCAGACTTGCCTTTTCAATAAAGAATCGCGGTTTTCAATCCAGTGTGTTTGAACCGAACGAACATTTTGAGTTGTAATGGGAAATTGGAAATCCACCATCCAAACAGCTGTGGTTTTATTGGTGGTTCCCTATGCGCCAACTAAACCCGTCAGGGCTATGGCGCCTCCTTCAGACATAGGTTTTGACAATCCCGCCTTGGCTGCCTCCAAAAACAACTCTTTTCTTCCGCTTACTTCCAAATACTGCCGTATACTAAATACCATAAAATACAAAAAGGAAGACATGTAGATTGCAAAAAAGAATGAGTCAAAATATAAATTTTTAGAATAATAATTGTTTTCTGTTTTTCTCTGCAGAGCGATCGCCAAATCATTCAATGAATTCAATAAACGATTCCAGAAATGATATATACAATTTCGGAAACCGATCTTGAACGACAACATTTGCTCGCCCAGTTTTTAAATCCGATTTCTCTAAAATCGTTACAAAATATTTACTTACCTGAACATGCTGCCATATTGGATGTTGGTTGCGGACTTGGTGATACCACGAGGATGCTGCTTGAGCATTTCCCGGGCTCTTCCGTCACCGGATTGGATGGGGATGCCGCTTTGATTGAAGCTGAAACCATAGGAAAATCAGCCTTGGATACAAATCTGGAGTTTGTTTGTGCAGACGCTTTGGGTCTACCCTTT
>DATCAO010000563.1:0-2603 GCA_036512575.1 Puia sp. | reverse complement strand
ATGAAAGAAGCAGTACGATCTGTTCGGGTACGGACAGGTGCTGAAGTTCCGGTTGTTTGAGGCATTCCCTGATACGCTTTCCATGTTCGATGATCTTTGTAGTGTTTTCATCAAGTCGGGTTCCAAATCGTGCAAAGCTTTCCAATTCTTCAAACTGTGAATATTCCAGTTTAAGGCTGGCTATAGAACGGTAAGATGGCAATTGGGCTGCACCAGCTACACGGGAAACGGATTTGCCGATATCCACTGCCGGCAAGATCCCCAACTCAAATAATTTAGGAGACAGGTATATCTGCCCGTCGGTTATGGAAATCAGGTTAGTAGGAATATAGGCTGAAATATTCTGGGATTCCGTTTCAATGATCGGCAAAGCCGTCAGTGATCCTCCTTTCAGGGCATCGCTCAGGTGAGTAGACCTTTCCAGTAATCTGGAATGGATATAAAAAATATCGCCGGGAAAGGCTTCGCGGCCCGGAGGACGTCTTAATAATAAAGAAAGCTCACGATAAGAACGTGCATGGTGGGTAAGGTCATCATATACAATCAAAACATCCCGGCCCTGTTCCATAAAATATTCTGCTATGCTGGTAGCCGCATAGGGCGCTATGTAATTCAGTCCGGGCGAATTATTTCCTTCTGCAACCATAACCACGGTATATTCCATTGCGCCTTTTTCTTTCAGGTTGGCGATTACCTTTGCCACTGCAGAGGCGCGCTGACCAATGGCGCAATAGACACACAATACATTTTTATCTTTCTGATTAAGGATGGCATCCATCGCAATGGCCGTCTTCCCTGTTTGCCTGTCACCCAATATCAATTCACGCTGGCCGCGCCCGATGGGAATCAGCGCATCAATTGCTTTTATTCCGGTTTGCAAAGGAACATCTACCGGGGAACGATCCATGATTGCAGCTGCAGGACGCTCGATGGGCAATCGTTCTTCGTGGGCAATGGGGCCCTTATCATCTAACGGTTCTCCCAACGGATTGACAACCCGTCCGATCAAGGCATTCCCAACAGGAACATCCATTACCCGGGCAGTTCTTTCTACTTCATCTCCTGCGTTCAGCAGGGTATCTTCGCCGAGGAGTATGGCTCCTATTTCGGATGCATCAATATTGTAGGCAATACCTGATAAGCCTCCCGGGAAACTGACCAGTTCTTCAAAGCCGACTCCGGGGAGGCCTGAAATTTTTACGATCCCGGTCGACACACTGACCACCGATCCCACTTCGCGGGGCGCAAAAGGAAGTGAAAATTTTTCCGTGCATTCCTCCAATTGATTAAAACTGTCGTTTATGGTTTTATCTGATTCCATTTTCCGGCCTATTGGTTTTTTACAGGTTCTGCTTTCTCTTCCGGTTCTGGCGGCTTCACGGGCGCGGCCTTTTTTTCCTGTTTTCCATTTGTTTTTCCTTTCATCGTTTCCGAAATATTTTTTTCCAGTGAATCCAGGTATTCCGAAAAACTCCAGGCCAGTTTATAGCCATTTGTTGATAATTCAATTCCACTGATGATACCGGGCACTGTTTTGAATTGCAAGGTGGATTTTGTTCCGAGTACGGCATCCACCGTTTGAGCGATATCCTGTTGTTGTTTTGCCGGAAGATCAAAAGCACTTCTGATTAAAATAGTATTTGCGTTCGATTGAAAAGCGTCTATAAATCGTTTTTTCTCTTCCTCTTTGGATTCCTTTAATTTTTTGATAAAAGTCTCTACGGATTGTTCTTCCAGGGTTTCGGAAGCAATCTCGGTGAGCGCTTTCCGGGTAATGGCCAGGACCTGCTTTTGGGCCCTTTGAGCGGTCGCGACCTGCTCCGTTTTTTGTTTCTCCCTGGATGCTGCATCCAGTTTTTCGCTTAGTTTGCTGGCAGCATCTTTGGCTTCGTCAAGCAATTTCTGGCGCTGGGCTGCCACGTCGGCAACGGCTTTATCCATCAACCCTTTTTTTTGCTGATCGAAATCAGCATTCTTTTTTGTGAAGTCATCCTGTTCTTTCTTTGCTTCCTCTTTCATACGATTTGCATCATTAATCTGGGCCGAGATCCTTTTTTCGCGGTCATCAACAGCCTTCAGTATGGGCTTGTACAGAAACCTTTTTAGCAGCCAGACCAGCAGCAGGAAATTGATCACCTGGGCGATTACGGTGAACCAGTTAATTTTCATTATATTCTATTTAGCGATGATATGGTTCCAGAACGGGTTAGCAAAAATTAAAATCATCGAAACCACGAAACAATATATCGCCGTCGATTCTATCATGGCCAACGACACATATAAGGTTCTGGTAATGGTGGGTGCAGCGTCAGGCTGCTGTGCAATCGAGCTTAACGCGGATGCTGCGGCTTTTCCTTCGCTGAATGCAGGCAACATGCAACCCACACCGGTTGTGAGCCCTGCAGTAACAATTGATGCTACTGCGATAACAGTTATACTATCCATTTTGATCTTTTTTTTGTTTGTTGGTTATTGTATTTATTTTTTCTGTTTTTGGCGACTTGTGCACTGCCGCAGCAATATAAACGGTGGCCAGGATGCCAAAAATATAAGCCTGAACCATGCCGGTAAGCAAACCCAGTACTTTCATGACCACAGGAAAT
>DATCAO010000562.1:0-6084 GCA_036512575.1 Puia sp. | reverse complement strand
CATACTGGGTATTCACGAGGGCACGTCCAAATCGCAATATGCGAGGGCAAGGGCATTGCTGATCAGCTGGATAACAAAAAATACTTTAGATCAAAAAACGGGCATATATGCACGAAAATAAATTTGAGAAACAGATGCGTGAAAAAATGGATCAGCTGGGATTCGATCCATCGGATGCGGTATGGGCGCATGTTGATCAGGCCATCAATACAGAAAAGAAAAGACGCCGGCCCATTTTCTGGATATTTTTTCTATCCGGATTGATGGTCGCGGGAGGAGCAACCTATATGGTGATGAATAATTTTTCATCAGCCAAAAAAATAATGCCCGAACTGCCGCAGGCAGCGTCCAACAATCAATATGTTCAGCCAAACAAAGCCATTCCGACGGAACAAAAGCGGCAGAACGAGTCTGTTCAGCAAAAACTTCCACTGGTAACACCCGCAATGAATGCTGGCAGGAGTTCGGGGTCTTTTCAATCCAGAAAACCGCTGTTGGTCACAGCAGAAACGGACAGTCGGTCAAAAAAATCTAATGGAAATGCCTCTCATACGGTGGTTGTAAAAAGAGAGGTTGAACAGAAGCCGGCCAATTTGCAGCAGCCCCTCGAATCTCCTGCAGCAGGAGCAAATACATTAAGCAAGGAAGACCCCCAAGCCGCGTCGGTTAGTGGAGAAAAAACGAATAAAACAGTCCCGGCAGATTCAGTTTCCGGTGCTAAGACTGGCAAATCTAATAAAAAGGATACGAAAAAAAATTCCTGGTCTGTCAGTTTTACAGGAAGCGTGGGAGCTTCAAATATCAATCAGTCCCTTTTTCAGTCCTACAATCCGTCAAACCTTTTATATTCTGCATATTATCCCACCAATTCGGGTTCGATACCATCAGCAGGCACAAATACACCATCTGAAACGAACGCCGGTTTCTCATTCGTTCTCGGTGCTTCTGTGAATCGGATGCTGTCAAAACGGTTGTCCTTATCCATCGGATTGGGATACCATTATTATTCAACAGGAATCCAAACTGGTGTTCCGGTTGACAGTACACTGACCGTAAATTATGGTTTTACCCCATCCACTTCGATAAACTCATTTTATAGAAATGATGGAGGGAAGAAATTTACAAACCAATATCATTTCATCGAACTTCCCGTCAATCTGAGTTTTCAAATGAACAAGAGCCGTAAGAATCCGGTAAACTGGGAAGCGGGGGTCACATTAGCCTGCCTGGTGGGCGCAAATGCCCTGCATTATGATCCTTATACCAATGTATATTTTAAAAATAATCAACTATTCAACAAAATTCAATGGAATGCCGCAACAGCCATCCTGGTTGGGTTCCCGGTTCTTAATCATTCTTTCCAGCTCGGTCCCCAAATTCAATATGCCTTAACCAGTCTTATAAAGGAAAACGGTGCTTATCCCGGGCATCTCATCTATTATGGACTGAAATGTTCATTTAATTTTTAAAAAATTACAGGAGCATGCAACGTTCTGCTTTGACAGGCAGTCAGCCGTAAAATGCATAATATGAAAAGGAAAGTCAGGTCCATCATGAAATCTTGTATTCCGGTCTTACTCGTTTTCCTGTTTCCCGGATGTATGAAAGACAAAGTCACGAGGACATATAAAATTAGTACCCCCATATATGAAGTACTTACAACGTTCAGGGAATCCGTCAGGAGCCAGTCTCCCGCAACCATTGAAAATACTGGCAAATTATCAGTGATTGGGAAATATATTTTTCTATCCGAGCCTTTTAAAGGCATTCATATCATTGACAACAGCAATCCCTCCAGTCCGAAAAACGTATCCTTCATCAATATTCCGGGCAATGAAGACATGGCTATTAAGGGAAATACTTTGTATGCTGATGCTTATGGTGATCTCGTGACTTTCGATATTTCAGATCCCCTGAACGTGAAAGCAAAAGAATTCACGGCAAACGTATTTCCGGATCACAGCAATTATTATTTGGGCACATACATTCCAGGCTCTGTTCTAAACCCGGATTCCGTAAATGTTATTATTGGATGGTCAACCCGGGACACTACGGTAGACTATGATCCGCAATATAATTTGATTTATCCCGCAGGCGTAATGTATGCCCCAGGCTGCGCGAATTGTGCCTATATAGCGGCGACGGTTCCCAGCAGCAGTCAGAACACGGTCGGGACGAATGGCTCGATGGCCAGATTCAGTATTGTCAATAATTATTTGTACGCAGTGGGAATGAGTAATCTGACAGCGCTCGACATCAGTCAGCCTTTCGCTCCTGTTTATAAGAGTTCGGTACAGGTTGACTTCCATGTAGAAACCATCTACCCTTTGAAAGATAAATTATTTGTCGGCACGAATAACGGCATGTACATGTATGATATCAATGCGACACCGGGCAATCCCTCGCTGATTGGTCAGTTTACGCATGTCCGGGGATGTGATCCGGTAATTGCAGATGATCACTACGCATATGTGACCATCAATGATTCCAGCGCCTGCCTGGGTTTCAACGACGAGTTGCAGATCGTGGATATCAGCGACCTGGCGAATGCATTCCTGGTGAAATCCTACTCGCTCACTCATCCCGTGGGTCTTTCCAAAGACGGTACCAACTTGTTTGTCTGCGATGCAAGGGGTGGGTTGAAGGTGTACAATGCTGCTGATGTTAATAATCTGCAACTGCTAAAACAATTGAATGACGCAATTGTCTACGACGTAGTGGCGCAAAATGGTTTGGCCATTGTTTTAGCTGCGGATGGTATATATCAATATGACTATACCGATTTGAGCAATATTCATTTAATCAGCAAACTCTAAAAACAGGTTATGCGCGGAATAAAAATTTTGTTTTTCCTGATTTTTCTTGCTGCGAAGTCAATCCCTGTTCTGGCCCAGCAAAAGACCTTGTCAAACCCCTGGCATTTTCAGTCTTTTGTGAATGTTGGACTGCTGGAAGGTCAAACAGGCAGTGCTTTTCTGTTGCAGACAATTAATGGAGCCTGCTATAAGTCCTGGTTCGCCGGGGTGGGGTTGGGGCTGGACTATTATCGGGTCAGGACGATACCTTTATTTATCGATATCAGAAAGGAGTTTGGAAAAAGCAGCGGTAAACTTTTCGTGTACGTTGATGGTGGAATTAGTTTTGGCTGGGCGACTGATATGCAAAAGACCGGATATTTGTTGAACGACCAATTTCAAAATGGATTTTATGATGACGTGGGCCTGGGTTATAAAACGGCTGTTGGTAAGAAATCTGCTTTGTTGATCAGCCTGGGGTACTCGTATAAAAAAGTGAACGAAAGTTATTCTTCGCCTTATTATTATACCCCCAATTATTATTTTACTGATCCGGGTATTATGCCGCAAAATGACCCTAAAGAACAGATCAGTTATAGTCTGAATCGGTTGAGCATGAAAATAGGCTGGACATTTTAGTTACGAGTGGCTGTTATTTCATTAAACCTTACAGCCCGTGAGCAAATGGCGTTCCGGGCTGTTTTCTTTATTCGTTACTGAACATAAGGTTGAATCCTGTAAATTACAGTACGGTCATCCTGACCAACGTTTGCCATCAAACAACCATCATGCCCGACCAACCACTCTTTTGGATGATGAGGAATATTTGCAGGTCTTCCTCAGTTTTTCTGATCATTTTAGTCTCGACAAGTTGTAAAGAACGGAACAATCAGAAATCTCTGTTTGAATATGCTGACGTACAGACCCGGTGGAGCAGTCCCGAAAATCCAAACGGAATTGCCGGTAACGGTGGCCGGGAGAATAACCGCGCCAAAGGGCATCCCTATGATTCCATTCCTGCCGGGAAATCACTCGATCTGCTGGATATTTCCGGACCAGGTTTAATTAACCGGATCTGGATCACCATCGATGACCGGACGCCGGAAATGCTGCGCGCACTTCGGATCGATATGTATTGGGACGATGAATCAAAACCAGCAGTATCTGTTCCTCTTGGAGATTTTTTCGGCGTCGGCCTGGGCAGATTAACCGCCTTTCAAAATGTCTTCTTTGCCAACCCTGAAGGAAGATCCTTCAATTGTTATATTCCCATGCCATTCAGGAAAAGTGCAAAAATTATTGTGCGGAATGAATCCGGTAAGGGTATCCGGAAAATATTTTTCGATATTGACTACAGTGTGATGAAAACCTGGAATGAAGATTTCCTGTATTTCCATGCCTACTGGCACAGGGATACGGCCACCTTACCCGGAAGAGATTTCGATCTGCTTCCGAAAATAAACGGTCGGGGAAGGTACCTGGGCGTCAATATCGGGGTCAGTGCAAATCCATTGTACGAAAGTTCCTGGTTCGGTGAGGGCGAAGTAAAAATGTACCTGGATGATGACGTGGATTATCCAACACTGAATGGTACGGGAACGGAAGACTATATCGGAAGCGCCTGGGGACAGGGAAAATTTATCAATACTTATACCGGGTGTACCGTGGCGGATGACTCGCTGTTACAATGGGCATTTTACCGGTTTCATGTTCCGGATCCTGTATATTTCAGGAAAGGCTGCCGTGTTTCCCTGCAGCAACTCGGCGGCCATATGACAGCAAACGTGGAAAAATATCAGAAAAATAGAGCTCCCCTGATTCCGGTAAGTATTGATACCGGCAGCATGGTACTGTATTACAGGGATCGAACCACCATACAATTGGATAGTACCCGGGACCCGAGGGGATGGACTAATTTTTACCGCTCCGACGATTTGTCTGCAGTTTCCTATTTCTACCTGGATTCCCCGACCAACGAACTGCCGCCCCTGCAAAACGCTGCTATAAGAACTTATAATCTCCGGATGAATCCCGGTCTGAAAACAAAATAAAAATATCTAACTTAGGTTACCCCCGTTTACGTTTATCGGATTCAGCACAAATAAAATGATATGGAAAAGAAACCCGGACGCCGATCTTTCCTGAAGAATATCAGCGCAGGGAGTGCAGCTGCTTTTTTTCCTGTAGAAATACTGGCTAAAGGAAATATGGCGGAAGAAACTGACGAAGAGCAAACTAAAGCGTTGGATAATGATAAACCATCGATACATCATTACAATGGTACTTATCAGGGAGAATACCTGAATCGGATCGCCTTTCCGATTGGCGGATTGGGAGCCGGGATGTTTTGTATGGAGGGAACCGGTGCCATTTCGCATGTATCTGTCCGTAACAGACCGGAAATTTTTAATGAGCCCGGAATGTTTGCCGCTGTTAGCGTGAAAGGAATACAGAATGGAGCTAAATTATTAGAGGGACCTGTTCCCGGTTGGAAAAAATTCGGGTTAAAGGACTCAGGAAACGGGCTGGGTGGTGCAACGACCGGATTACCGCATTTTCACAAGGCCTCTTTTACCGCCAGGTTTCCTTTTGCAATTCTTGAACTCAGTGATCTTGATTTACCATTGCGGGTTCGGGTGACCGGATGGAGTCCTTTTATTCCAACAGACGAAGATCATTCCAGTTTACCGGTCGGTGCGATGGAATACCGTTTTATCAACACCGGAAAAACAAATCAGGAGGCTGTCTTTTCTTTCAATGCAAAAAATTTCTTACAAGTAGAAAAAGGGAAAAGTAAAATTTCATCAATAACCAACGGGTTTGTTTTGTCGGAGATGGGAACGACTGAAAAACCGTTTAAATCTGAATTTGCCGTATTTACCAGCGACGGTACAACGATTGTGGATCACTGCTGGTTTCGCGGTGGTTGGTGGGATCCGTTTACCATGGCCTGGAATAATGTAAAAAATGGTGAATTCCGTGCCGTTGAATCAGCGGAGAAGGATGCACCGGGTGCGTCTTTATTTATTCCGTTCAGACTGAAGCCAGGAGAGGAAAAAACCGTTCGACTGATGATGGCCTGGTATACTCCCGATTCAGATCAGACCTATGGAACTATGGGAACAAGAAAGGAAAACTGCGACCCTGCCAGTGGATGCTGCAATTCACCCGCAGATCTTTTGCTTGATAAGTACGACAAGGATTTCGATGGAAAATATTATAAGCCATGGTACAGCAGCCGGTTCCGAAACATTGAAGAAATATCGTCTTACTGGAGACAGCAATATGA
>DATCAO010000561.1:0-4864 GCA_036512575.1 Puia sp. | reverse complement strand
GGCAATGGCGGCAGTGCGGCTGATGCCCAGCACCTGGCCGCCGAATTTTCCGGACGTTTTTATATTGACCGGCATGCACTTCCTGCGGAAGCGCTGCATTGCAATACATCTTATCTGACGGCGGTTGCCAACGATTACAGTTATGATGAAATCTACGCCCGCCTGATCCGGGGCATTGCTCATCCGGGTGATGTGCTGATTGGACTTTCCACATCGGGAAATTCCGGAAATATTGTAAAAGCATTCGAAACTGCCCAGGCAAAAAATGTGATTACCATTGGATTTACCGGTGAAGGCGGTGGAAAAATGAAAGGGTTGTCTGATTATCTTTTCAATATTCCTTCAACAGACACACCCCGCATACAGGAAGCGCATATATTGCTGGGACATATCATATGCGAACTCGTAGAAAGGGAATATTTTAAATCCGGGTCGATATGATTCGCGAGGCAATCGTCCTTGCAGGTGGTTTAGGAACCCGGTTGAAACCCGTGGTGGGCGATCTGCCCAAAAGCCTTGCCCCTGTTTCCGGCAAACCCTTCCTGGCCTATTTGCTGGATTACGCCAAAAAACAGGGTATCGAAAAATTCATTTTTGCCCTGGGCTATAAGTCGGAACGTATCGAATCCTTTATTAAAGAATATCTTCCCCGGAGCTCTTATATTTTTTCGGTGGAAGAAGAACCACTGGGTACCGGAGGCGCTGTGTTTAAAGCGTGTAAAGAAGTTTCAGGTACAGATACCATGGTACTCAACGCTGATACATTTTTCGGAATATCATTTTTAAATATTTCCATCATTCATGAGCTTAGGAAGGCTTCCTGTACGCTGGCTTTGAAACCGATGAAATCCTTTGACCGGTATGGTGCTGTCGAAATTGAAAATCAGGTCATCACCGGATTCAGTGAAAAGAAATTTCATACCTCAGGATTGATTAACGGTGGTGTATATGCGCTATCTGCGGTCGATTTTCGTCAGCACCCCTTTCCTCCTGTATTCTCTTTTGAAAAGGATTTTCTGGAGAAAGAGTATCAAAGAGGAAAAATCATGGGTATGGTTTCTGACGCTTATTTTATTGATATCGGAATACCGGAAGATTATGATCGGGCGCAGCGTGAGTTTTTTGAGATGACGGTTGACGGTTGACCGTTAACCGTAAACCGTCAACCATCAACCAACATCGAACAACGTTTTCAATTCATTCCGCCAATGTCCACATTTGATCTTTCACAAATCGATAAAAGCTGGACCCTTTTCCTGGATCGCGACGGAGTCATCAACTTGGAGAATCCGGGCACCTATGTGCGAAACTGGTCGGAATTTATTTTCTATCCCAGGGCCATTGATAATATTGCTTTTTTCAACACGAGGTTTCAGCACCTTTTTCTGGCGACTAACCAACGGGGTATTTCAAGAGGATTGATGACACTTGCAGACCTTCAGGATATTCATACACGCATGCTGAATGCCATTGAGAATGGAAAGGGTAAAATTGACCGTATTTACTTTTGTACCGATGCCGAGCCATCCAGTCCCTGCCGGAAGCCCAACCCGGGAATGGCATTACAGGCGGTCACCGAATTTCCTGGAACCATTCTGGAAAAATCCCTGATGGTGGGAAATAATATCAGCGACATGCTTTTTGGGAAAAATGCAGGCATGAAAACCATTTACCTGAAAACGACCAATCCTGATTTGAGCCTGCCTGACGATGCCGTTGATCTTTATTTTGAAAACCTGGATGCATTTACAGGGGCATTGGAGAAATCCTAAAATTTTGAAAGAATTGGAAGGATTCCCGGGAGTTCCTGATCTTCATTGTAAATTGTGGTCTGAATTAAATGGTATCCATGACCCTGAAAAAATGCTCATTGGTTTTATTCGCAGCGGCCTGCCAAATGGGCTTATTCTGTTACGGTCAGGAGGTACCCGGAAAGCATCTTTCAGTAAGTGAAAAATTACAGCTTGAAAAACAGCAGGATTCCCTGATGCGTTTTGCTTTTGATATTGTGAATGCGCCGGAAGCAAATCAGCGTTTTCGGTCAGACAGTGTTTTTATCCGCATGCTGGTGAGGTCCCTCAAGCTTCCCAACTCCTTTTATTTCCCTTTTGATTCCCTGCAAACCATTTCCAAATTATACGCGCCGGATAGCAGTTTCCGAATTTTTACCTGGCAAATAAAGAAGGATGTGTATGTATTCATCCAGCGTGGTGCCATACAGATGCGCACGACGGACGGATCCCTGAAGCTCATCCCACTGCACGACGTCTCTATGTTTACAAAAAAACCGGAAGATTCCGTCAGGGGCGCCAATAACTGGATTGGTGCGATTTACTATAAGATCATCCAGAAAAATGTAAACGGAAAAAATATCTATACACTGCTCGGTTTTGATGATTTTACCATCAATAGCAATAAGAAGTGGATGGATGTTTTAACCTTTAATGAAGAAGGTCAGCCTGTTTTTGGGGGCCCCTATTTTTCATTTAAAAATGATTCGGCCAAAGTTTCCAAAAAACCGGTCTACCGTTTTTACCTGGAATACAAAAAAGAAGCTACTACCACATTCAACTACGATTCATCTATGAATATGATCATCTATGATCACCTGATTTCTGAAACGGAAGAGCCCAACCGGAAAGAAACCTATGTGCCGGATGGAGATTATGAAGGTTTTACCTGGCTGAATGGGCAGTGGCTTCACGTGCCTAAAGTATTTACAGCCACATTACAGGAAGGCCAGTTTCCGGCAGAAAAGAAAATTCTCGATGATGCCGGCGCTATTGACGAAGAACAATTGCGTCAGCAGTCTGATAAAAATAAGAAAGCGAAGTGAGTATGAAAGTATGAGAGTATGGGAGTCTGGGTTAAGAGTTACTCCCATACTCCCATACTTGTTCTACTCGTCCAGTTTGAGAACCGCGAGAAAGGCTTCTTGTGGAATCTCCACATTGCCCACCTGGCGCATGCGCTTCTTTCCTTCTTTTTGTTTCTCCAGTAACTTTCTTTTCCGGGAAATATCACCTCCATAACATTTGGCGGTTACATCTTTGCGCAGGGCACTGATGGTTTCGCGGGCAATTACTTTGGAACCGATGGCGGCCTGGATGGCAATCTGGAATTGCTGGCGGGGCA
This sequence comes from Puia sp., assembly GCA_036512575.1. Lineage (GTDB taxonomy): Bacteria > Bacteroidota > Bacteroidia > Chitinophagales > Chitinophagaceae > Puia. The sequence continues at coordinate 1,729 of DATCAO010000561.1, read as the reverse complement.
AAAGTTCTTTCAGTTTTTCGCAGAGTTTGCGTCCGAAATCCGCCGCACGGCTCCTGTGAATCAGGGCACTCAGTGCATCAACTTTTTCGCCGTTTAACAGAATGTCCATTTTAGCAATGTCTGCGTCGCGGTATTCAATGGGATGGTAATCAAAACTTGCATAACCGCGGGTCTGGCTTTTCAGTTTGTCATAAAAGTCGAATACGATTTCTGTGAGCGGCATTTCGAAATGAAGCTCAACCCTGGTAGGAGTTAAATAATTCTGATCCAGAAGAATACCACGCTTACCTAAACATAAAGTAATGATATTTCCGATATATTCCGGTTTGGTGATGATCTGAGCTTTGATATAGGGTTCCTCGATACGGTCGGTTCTGGTGGGATCGGGCATTTCTGAGGGATTGTTCACCATAATGGTTTCACCCTTTGTAGAATGCGCGATAAAACTCACATTCGGAACCGTGGTAATCACCGTTTGGTTGAACTCTCTTTCCAGCCTTTCCTGGATGATTTCCATATGCAACATGCCCAGGAATCCGCAACGGAAACCAAAGCCAAGCGCCTGGGATGTTTCAAGCTCATAGGTCAGGGAAGCATCATTGAGCTGCAGTTTGTCCATGCACTCCCGTAATTCTTCGAAATCCTCCGTCAATACAGGAAAGATTCCCGCGAACACCATGGGTTTTACTTCCTGAAAACCCTGTATCATTTTCGGATTGGGATTGGAACTCAGTGTAATGGTATCCCCCACTTTTACTTCTTTGGCATTTTTGATTCCGGTGATGATATATCCGACGTCCCCGGCACTGACTTCAGGTTTGGAAACCAGGCCCAGTTTGAGAATACCCACTTCATCGGCGAAGTATTCCTGTTCCGTAGAAACAAAACGGATTTTATCGCCCTTTTTCAAGACGCCATTCAGAATGCGGTAATAGACGATGATACCGCGAAATGAATTGAATACGCTGTCGAAAATCAGCGCCTGCAGGGGTATATCCGGATTGCCCTTAGGAGCTGGAATACGCGCTACAATGGCTTCGAGGATGGCTTCAACGCCCAGTCCGGTTCTTGCACTGGCGAGCAGAATGGATTCTTTTTTGCAGCCGATGAGTTCGATGATCTGGTCGGTCACTTCTTCCACCATGGCTCCATCCATATCAATCTTGTTGAGTACCGGAATAATCTCCAGGTCATTTTCTATGGCCAGGTAGAGATTGGAAATGGTTTGTGCCTGAATGCCCTGGGAAGCATCCACCAACAGCAAAGCGCCTTCACAGGCTGCCAGTGCCCGGCTCACCTCATAACTGAAATCCACATGGCCCGGTGTATCGATGAGGTTTAAAATATAATCCTCTCCATGCTGACTATAATTGATTTGAATCGCATGGCTCTTAATGGTGATACCTTTCTCACGTTCCAGGTCCATATCGTCGAGCACCTGGTCTTTCATTTCCCGGTCGCTGATGGTATGGGTTAGCTGCAGCAGGCGGTCTGCCAGGGTTGATTTACCATGATCAATATGGGCAATAATGCAGAAATTCCGTATATTCTTCATGGAGTTCCCCCTCATTTTTTGGAGCCGCGAAGGTACGTAAAAAACCTAAGGCCTGCGGCCTTAGGTTTTAGTGTGGGAATGTGGAATTGTGCGAATGGGAAAATGTGGAAATGGAATGTAAAATGAGAATATATCAAACAACGACTTCCTTCTGCCAACCGCCAACCGCCAACC
>DATCAO010000560.1:0-8889 GCA_036512575.1 Puia sp. | reverse complement strand
CGGTTCAAAACGGCAAAGTGGTGAAATCCTACAAAAGCCAGCCCATCAATTTCAGGCTGGAGAAGCAGTAGATTTGCTGTTTATCGCTTTGATTTCCATTTAAAAATTTGACATGGTGTTCAGTACATTTCGTCGCGCAATTATGCGGACGACGCTGTTTATATTGGCCGGCCTGTTACTCAGCGTTTTTGTTTTCGGTCAACAGGATGAAGCCGCTGACAGCCTGGTGGACGAGGGCGTCGGTTTACAGGATGCCGGCCATCCGGATTCGGCGATGATGAAATACAATCAGGCTCTGCGAATCGACAAGGACAACCTGCTGGCATTGGCGGAGATGGCATATAGTCTTTTGTCTGTTGAAAAATACAACGAGTCGATCAGCTTTTGTAAGAGGGCCATTAAAACCCATCCCCGGGACCCTGTGCTGAAAACGGTGTATGTGAGTTATGGTAATGCGCTGGACGGGCTGAGTAAATCTGAAAAATCCATAGAGATTTATAATGAGGGGATCCATTTGTTCCCCGAATACGCCGGCCTTTATTTTAACCGGGGCATCAGTCAGAATGCATTGCATAAAACCGATGATGCGCTCCTTTCTTTTCAAAAATCTGCTACACTGGATCCGAATCATGCGGGTTCCCATAATGCCATCGGACATGTTTTATTCAACACCAATAATATTCCTTCCCTGCTGGCTTTTTGCCGTTTCATGGTGCTGGAACCCCGGACCAGCAGGGCTGCGCTGAACCTGGAAAATATCCAAAAGATCATGACCGCCCATGTGAATAAAAGAGATGAAGGGCGGCTGAGTGTTAGCGTGAGTCCCGACCTGATCAACGGGAAAACAAAAAACCAGCAGAATGATTTTTCATCTGCTGAACTTATGCTGGCATTGAGTGCGGCATTGGACAACGACAGCAGTTATATGAATAAAACAGCAGTTGAAAAGTTTACCAGGAAATTTTCCCTGCTCTGTGGATATTTAAAAGAAACAGAAAAAGACGGTTATGGATTTTACTGGGATTATTATGTTCCCTATTTCATAGAAATGAATGACAAGGACCTGGTAACTACTTTTTCCTATATCGCGTTCACGAGCTCCAAATCGCCTGAGGTGGTTGACTGGCTGAAGACTCATCAAAGGGAGATCGACGAATTCTACAAATGGTCGGAAGGATTTGCCTGGCGGATCAATTGATCTGATGGGGTATTCATAATTCCTGACGGGTACGGATATTTGAATGGTTTGATTTGCATAAGGAAAACATTTAGATTTGGGCATGAGGAAAAATCATTTTGTACTGATGCTGGTTCTTGTATTCGCTATGATGAATGGCATGGCGCAAACTGTACTGCCCGTTCCATTGAATATTGCAAAGGCCATTCAGAAAGGGAGCCGGAACAGCGAGGGCTTCCCAGGGAAAAATTATTGGCAGAATGGAGCCAACTACAATATCCATGTCAATTTTAATCCGGAGACCCGGCTGCTGAGCGGATCGGAAGAGATTGTCTATTATAATCATAGTCCGGATACACTCAAACAATTATTATTCAAACTATATCCGAATTTGTATCAGAAAGGTGCTGTACGTGCTGATGCTGTGAAACCTGCTGACCTGATAGATGGCGTATCACTATCTAATCTTATGATCAATGAGTCGGCCCATCCGCTGCAAAATATTCCGGAAGGAACCAATTGGCGGGTGCCCATTACCAAATTACTTCCTGGTGATTCCTTAAAGGTTTCGCTCGATTTTTCTTATACCCTGAATATGGGCTCGCATATGCGGACCGGCGCCATCGACAGCACTGCTTTTTTTATCGCCTACTTTTTCCCGAGGATCGCCGTGTATGATGATCTCGACGGCTGGAACATGTTTCCCTACAATGGCTCGCAGGAATTCTACAATGATTTCTGTCATTTCGCTGTTGATATCAAAGTTCCTAAGAATTATGTAGTATGGGCCACCGGGGATTTGAAGAACGGGAAGGATTTATTGGGACAGAAATACATGGATCGTATCGCGAAGGCAGAAAGCAGCGATGCGTTCACTACCATTATAGACAGTACGGATCTCGCTGCGAACGATATAGCCAACCGGAATCCTGTGAATACCTGGACTTTCGAAGCCGTCAACGTAACGGATTTTGTTTTCGCCCTGAGCAATCACTATCTCTGGTATGCTTCCAGCGTGGAGGTGGACAAAAACAGCAAACGCAGAACCCGGGTTGATGTAGCGTTCAATCCAAAACATAAAGATTTTTACGAGGTCATCCATTTTGCGCGTAAAACTGTTGACCTGATGAGCTATGCATTCCCGAAATGGCCCTTTCCCTATCCACATGAAACGGTCTTCGACGGCCTGGATCAGATGGAATACCCGATGATGGTGAACGATAATCCCGTACCGGACCGGCCCTTCACCATTGAACTGACCGACCATGAGATTTTCCATACCATGTTTCCTTTTTATATGGGCATCAATGAAACCAAATATGCCTGGATGGATGAGGGCTGGGCATCGATCGGCGAATTGATACTATCATCTTTGATCGATTCCACCGTGAAAGACGGTTATGGAATGGACGCTTATAGTCGGGCGGGTGGAAAGGAATCGGATCTTCCCATTATGAACTTATCCACCGAAATCACAGGTACCACTTATTTTCTGAACTCTTATCCCAAACCCGCGTTGGGATATATGTATGCAAAAGAAATGCTGGGCGACGCGGCGTTTTTCCAGGGACTCCATTATTATATCAGTCACTGGCATGGTAAGCATCCGATGCCCCTGGATTTTTTTAATTCCATGAATGCGGGATCGGGAAGAAATCTGAATTGGTTTTGGAAACGCTGGTTCTATGATAACACTTATCCAGATCTGGCGATCGCTTCGGTTACAAATTCCGGAAACGATTACCAGGTAACTATAGAAAATATTGGTGACAAACCGATGCCGGTTGACCTGACTATTTATTTCCCGGACGGCAGCCAGCAACAAGTCCATCGAGATGTTTCCTGCTGGGAACAGAATAACAAAACCATATTGGTGAAATTCAGTTCATCAAAAAAACCCGGCCGGCTCAGTCTGGGCGGTTTGTATATTCCTGATGTGAACAAGAAGGATAACGAGTATAGTTGGGGAGTCCGATGAGTTGGGTTAGTGGGGTCTTTCTACTGTTATAGAACATTCCCCAATGATCGCGGCAAAGGCGCCGATGGCAGCGAGTACCGGAGCAAAGACCGCTCCCACCAGTCCGACGGTTACAGGAAAACTCATGAGTTCCCTGCCGCTCTTGTCGTGTATGGTGATCTTGTTGATATTTCCTTCCTCGATGAGTTCCTTAATTTTTTTCAGCAGGTTTTCTCCGCTGATTTTGAAAGACTCTTTGTTTGTGTTTTCCATGGACTCCTTATTTTATTTCAGGTTGAAGGTATATGCTAAAGGTATTGAGTAATACGGAAATGAATATGATGACTGTCATCCGCAGCTGAGACCCAGGTCATTTGAACCGGAATTTTTCCTTTTTAACTTCGATATCAGTTGGTTAAATGTCAGAGCTATGAAGATCCTCATCGTATACGGTTCTACGGAAGGGCAGACCAGGAAAATTGCCAACTTTTTGAGACAGGAAGCGGCGGGTCTCGGACATGACGTGCGTTTAGCCGACGCGAGCGATAAACCGCCCAAGCCCGCCGGATACGATATGGTGTTGATCGGCGCATCTGTGCATATGCATAAATACCAGAGCGCTGTGCTGCATTATATAAAAGACCATATCGAAGCGTTAAATAAAATGAACTGTGGGTTTCTCTCCGTGAGCATGGCAACTGCCAGCGGTGATGCCGAGTCCCTGAAAGAACGGGATGAGGTAACCGCTGGTTTTTTGAAAGACACCGGCTGGAAACCTGTGCATGTTGAACAGGTTGCCGGAGCACTATTATACACGCACTATGATTTCTTCAAAAAGCTGATCATGCGGATGATCGCCAAACGCCACGGAGAAAGCACCGATACTTCTTCAGATCATGAATATACCGACTGGGACAAACTAAAAATATTTTTAGGGAAAATGCTCAAGCATTAACCGGATCCACGTATCCGGGGGCAGGGCCAAACAGGCCGGGGCAGGCCAGAACTACGGCCAGAACTGCGGAGCACGGTTGAAGCGGAATTGGCTTGGTTTCCATCCATTTGCAACCAATGAGGTGAAATCCCGTATATATATAGGATCTTGTTGATCTGTACTCATATCTGTACTCCGCCCTGGTTTTTAAATCCAACCTGCCGACTAGCCAACGCATAGACACTACGTAGTTTCTGAACCCTGACAGTCCATTCAAAAACTCCTTTTTGGATTTTGGAAAATATCACGCATATCATCAAAGGCTGCATCAGGCAGGAATACAAGTACCAAAAATTACTCTACGAACGCTACCTGGGGTTTGCTTTAAAAACCGTTTTCCGGTATATGTACCGTTATGAGAAGGCCATAGACGTTGTTCACGACGGATTCGTTAAACTCTTTAATCACTTCCCTCAATTTAAAACCGGTAAGGATGCGGACAATGAAAAAATACTTCTGGCCTGGATAAAAAAAATAATGATCAACGCGTCGATCGACGAATTGCGTAAGGGCCAGATGATGCCGGAAATCGGAGGCATACCGGAATATGTTTGGGGCATCACAGACAGCCATTATGATGCAGATCAGCAGATGAGGTACAGGGAACTGGTGACGCTGATCGTAGAATTGCCACCCGCCTACCGGACCGTATTCAACCTCTATGCTATTGATGGATATTCACATGCAGAAATATCCGAAATGCTCAACATACCTGTGGGCACGTCGAAGTCCAATTTGTCGCGTGCCCGAATGATGCTGCAGAAAAACATTAAAGAACTTGAAAATGTGAAACTATGCAGGATTTAAACGAAGATCCGGATGAACAGTTCCGTAAAGCTGTCGCTCAGTATACCCTTAGGCCCGCCGATAGCCAATGGGATGAACTGTCCGGCAAAATAGTGAGTATTAAACGACCGAGGTCGCTGGCTGATACGATTCGTTCCAAATACATGAAGTGGTTCATGCTGCTTGCGTTCATTATTCTCATCCCGGTTGTAATCGTTTCAATCGTTCCGGGAATCCATGGTAATCAGGGAATAAAAACCAAAGCGGGAGATGTTTTGGTACAAAAAAATAAGACCGAAATCAAATATCAAAAAACGCCTGAATCATCCGTTAAACTGTATAAGACTAATAACATCGGAAATACTGTTCCCCTCGTAAGCGGTCTGAAGGAAACTGCGATCAGTAGAAATACCAATCCCGATAAAAATGAATTGGATGAGACGGCAAAAACCGGAAATACAATTCCCGACAAAAACGAATTGAAACAAACTGCAATTATTGGAAATACCATTCCATTGACTAACGAATTATCTGTTTTAGAATTCAAGATGATGGCTTCAGGTTCAGCAGACGACAATAACCGATCGATTTTTGTACCGGCGACTAAGCATATGACCACAGACCTGGTCAAATCCAATGATCTCATCCTAAGTCCAATTTATACTCAAAGTGTTGGATTCCCCCCCGAAAAAAATCTGGCCCTATCGCTCAATTCGGGTAACCATAAAAATCTCCCCCTGCAGCATTTGGATTATCCACGCCGGCAGGGTTTTTACCTGGGATTGGTCGCTGGACCTATGTTAACCCAGGTAAAACACCAGGGATTAAATAAAACCGGATTTGATTTCGGCCTGCTCGCGGGATATACGCTGAGTAAAAAATTTTCCATCGAAACCGGGTTGATGTACACCAAACAATACTTTTTCACCAGCGGTAAATATTATAACGAGTTTGCCGGAATAAACTATGCAACTAGTTTGGATGGCAGCAGGAATGCTTTTGAAATTCCTCTGACGTTAAAATATAATATGGTTCGCAGGCCTGGAGGTAATTTCTTTATTTCGGCCGGCACCTCCACTTATATCGGCGTGGACGATAAAGTGCTGGTCCATGTGGTAGTTGGCGCCCCCGTTCCGCCTTCCCAGCGTCTGGACTATGGGGTAACGAGTTATTTACCTTCTTATGTGAATATCAGTCTGGGTTATGAATATAAAATCGGAAAATTCGCCGATATCCGGATAGAACCCTATTTCCAGATACCGCTGAACACCAATACCGGAAACTCATTTAAAACAGAGTCGTCCGGCGGTTCGATCCAGGTATTTAATACAGGTATTCATATCGGGATCACGCGGTTCATCCGATAAAAATATTATTGAGTACAAATGTGAGGACATGAAAATTTTTAAATCTGTTGTTTTTATTTGCCTGTTTTCTCTGATGGTCATTCCGGCCTGCATTAAAAATACCGTTGCTGTCGATTATGTGGGTACACATAAGACGCCGGATATCATTTTGCCAAAGCCCATTGTGAAAAAAGGAGAGCCCTTTACGGTTTCCATCCCGGCGCTGGATCCCAATACCATCATTAAGTGGGCGATCAGACCCACCGACAGCACGGTGCTCATTCCTTATGGTAATGACCTGATCATTAATATCGGCCTCGCCGGCACTTACCTGCTCACCGCAAATTTTTATACGGCAGCAGATACCGTTACTGCCTATGACAGCGCGCATTCTACGATTATCGTGAGCGATTCGTTATACGTGCCGCCGGTTGCATCCGACTATGATACTGTTCCACTGGCGGGTCAGGATATAACGATTGTGCCTGTCTACAATTCAGGTACTCTTCAATTCATCGTGCAAACCGCCAATAAATATAATTGCACTTCTTACATTACTCCGGCAGCTACTTTCTGGCAGTACACTTTGACTCCGGAAACACTCAATTTTTACTTTGATTCAGCCAGGGTTGCGATCAGTAAAGCGGATTGCGGGGGAGTAAAAAATCCAGCCACCATTACCTTTAGTGCTCTTCCTATAAGCAATGGGTCTCATCCGATCAATGCCGTCTTAACCCAAAATCCGCAGAGATACTTTGAGGGAACCGTCGTAATAACCGACTCAAATTATACGTTCAACTGGAATTACAGTTCGGGTATTACGATTTCGCCGTTGCAGATTAAGAGGAACTGAAGTTTCGTTGACCGATGACCGTTGACGGTTGGCGGTTGGCGGTTGGCGGTTGGCGGCAAAAACCAAGACTGCTTCCAATGTTTTGTAAAGTACCTGCCAGGAACGTCAACTACTCACTACCCTTTGAAGCAAACCCTGAAATGGACTATTTTTTACACGATTGTTTTCAGGGGCCCAGGCAAAATAAAAACTACATTCGTTTATCAAAGACCAATATGACCTTAATCAGTCATTTTGCGCAGTTTATTCTTAATAAATGGGGGTTCAGTCTTTTAAAGAAGACCGCCTTAATTCTCCCATTTGGCATCATTCTGTTCCCCAACATTAGTTTTGCACAACATCCCAATCGAAAAGCGATCGAGGCGCTGTTGACTGAATTACCGCAAACCAAGGGCAATAAGAGGATCGATTGTCTGAATTCTCTTAGCGAAGAATACTGGTGGGCTCCACGCCCCAATCCTGACTCCATTTTATTCTACGCCGACCAGGCAAACTTACTATCCAGGCAGACTCCCGATGCTTATGGAAAGGTTATGACAGATCTGAATCTGGCCATCGGTGAATACCACCGGAGAAATCTCCCGCTGGCTGAAAAAACCTTGCTTGAATGTATTAGCAGGTCAGAAAAAAATCATAACGCAAAAATCCTTGGGTATAGTTTCCTCTACCTGGGCGCCATTCATTATCTACAAAATGAAAATATACAAGCTGAAAGGGACTATAACAAAGTAACTTCTTATTTTAATGAATCAGGCGACGAAGAAGGTAAGGGGAAGTTATGTGCTTTTCAGTGTGTACTTTATACCGCTATGGGCAATTATATGAAGGGTTTTGAATATTGCCAGAAGAGCTTGATGATCAGAACTAAATTGAATGATAACATTTGTATTCTGTCTTCGCTTAATAATTTCGGCAATTTGTTTAAAGCAGCAGGTGATTATGAAGGAGCGCTCGACTGTTATCAAAAAAGTCTGCAATATGCAAGGGGAAAAAATATACCATGGGATCAAAATGAACCCCTGGGATCCATTTATTGCCGGTTGAACAAATTTGATTCATCATTTTATTATCTTTTCCAGTCATTAAGAAAAACGCCCAATGATCCCGTCATTTTGCAGAGCCTGAGCGAAACCTATCTGGCGAGAAAAGAATATGATTCTTCCTTAACGATTTCCTCAAACCTCATAAAAATTTTCAAAAACGACGACGACAGGGTTCACTTGATGTCAGCCTTGCTGAATGCGGGGAGATGCTATGCCGGCAAGAACAATTTCAATGCCGCTCTGAAATTCGCAACAGAAGCACTTGCTCTCGCAAAAGCCGGTCACGCGCAGCAAAGCATGATCGATGGATACCAATTGATCTCCGGCATATATTCCCAAACCGGGCATTTCGACAGTGCATTTTCCTATTTGAACAGATATACCATTTTAAAAGACTCTTTGTTAACACATAAATTCCTGTCGAGATTAAATTATTACGCGACAGTATCAGAGGACGACAAGAAACAGGCCACCCTGAACTTACTGGATAAGGATAATAAGATCAAACAAGTACAACTTAAACAACAATCACTGGTAAACAAATTACTCATTGGGAGCATTCTATTTTTTATTTTGCTGGGTTTTATCATTTTCAGGAACTTCTCCCTAAAAAGGAATAATGACGTATTGCAAAATAAAAAGAAGCAGGCTGAACTGCAGCAACAGGCTGCCGAATCAAAAATGCAAACGCTACGAACCCAAATGAATCCGCATTTCATTTTTAATTCCCTGA
>DATCAO010000559.1:0-5497 GCA_036512575.1 Puia sp. | reverse complement strand
AGGAGGTAACAGGAAGATTCCAGGGTATGGCCCGGTGTATGTAATACTTCGAGGGTGATGTTACCGAGTTTAAAGATCTCGCCGTCTTTGGCGCGATAGATCGGGAAAGACGTTTCGGTTGTGGGCCCGTAAACGATCGGTGCGCCGGAAGCCTGGGCCAGGTCGAGGTGACCGCTTACAAAATCTGCGTGGAAATGGGTTTCGAAAATATATTTGATGGTCGATTTCCGTTGTTTGGCCAGGACCAGGTATTCCTCAATATCGCGCAGCGGATCGATGATGGCCGCTTCGCCATCACTCTCTATATAATAGGCCGCCTCGCTCAGGCAGTCTGTATAAAGTTGTTGAATATACATGGTGCAAAAATAGCATTTTAAGCTCAAGGCTTAAAGCGGAAGGCAAAAGGCACAAGGCGGAAGGCAAAAGGCACAAGGCGGAAGGCAAAAGGCGCAAGGCGTAAGGCATAACGCGCAAGGCGTAAGGCAAATTTTGAATTTGTAATTTACTAATGTATAAAAATTAGAATTTGTCGATAAGCAAAAGCCTTAAGCTTTAAGCCTTACGCCTTAAGCCTATCGCAGAAGTCTGCTTAAACAAGTAACAGATGAACGGTTTTCATAATATCAGCGATCCGGTCGGGGTTGATGGTATAGTGAATGAATTTTCCGTCCCGTTCGGTTTTAACGATACCGGCCCTGCGCAGGATGGCCAGGTGCTGGGAGGCTACCGATTGCTCGAGGCGCAGCTGGATATAGAGTTCCGTGACTGTCAGCTTTTTATGCTCGTCCAGGATGCGAACGATCTGTTGCCGGAGTTTGTGATTGAGGGCCCGCAGGATCATCGCGGCCTTCTTTAAATTGATAAAATCGACTTTAACGGATCCGTCATCCCCTGCCTGGGAGTTGAGAATCATCCAATAGTTGCTGCTTGTACCACTCATACAGTTCTTCAGGTTGAAGGTTTAATAAAAGATCAGCTGCAGGGATACGGCTTAAATCTACATGGCAAGCAGAGAATCTAAAAAAATTGTAATATAGAATTTTTTTCAATAAGAGAAGAATTCTTTCAGATAAACCGGTTCCGAATAGACGGGATCAGACCAGTTTTTGAGATCGAAGCTTTCCTGGGCAAGCTTCCCAAAAGCCTGTGTGTTATTTGGTTGCGGGAGGAATAACGCGAAACTGTGTTGATTTATTTTTTCCCATTTTTTGGCTCCGCTGCCGAAAAAAATGATCCGGTTCGTACGAAGTTCCAATTCAAATGAGCTTTTATCTAATATCATCGCCCTTGGGCTCTGGATCACCTCGCCCTCGGGATGATACAGGGCCGTATATACCTCCTCGCGGCGTGCATCGATCATGGGGCAGATCAGGGCCAGATTTTCCTTAGCCACCGTCATCATGGAAGCGGCCATCACTTCCAGGGTATTGCGGGTGATCAGGGGGATTTTCAGAGCATAACAAAATCCTTTGGCGGCTGCCATACCAACCCTGAGTCCTGTATAAGATCCTGGTCCGGCGATGACGGCCACAGCTTCGAGGTCCCTGATAGTCAGACCCGCCTGGCCAAGTATCCGCGCCACAGCCGGATGCAGCCAGGCCGCCGATTCATTCGTGACGGGATTTTCTTCCGAAAAAACAATCCTTCCATTTTCGGAGAGTGCGACTGTTGCGGTTTCTTGTGCGGTATCTATTAGGAGAATCATTCTTTTGGTTGGCGGCTTCGCCCCGCTGAAGCTTCAGCGTAAGCGGGGTTGACGGATGACGGTTGGCGGTTGGCGGTTGACGGTTGACGGTTAGCGGTTGGCGGAAAAAAAATTTCCACACTTCCAGACTTTCACAATTGCCTTATGCCTTACGCCTTAAGCTTTGAGCCAATTCATACAACGGATTTTCTTCACTTAGTCTCTGCATTAATTCCGAAATCTTATCAACGCCGATTAAATGCGCCCATTCAAAAGGACCATAGGGATAACCGGTTCCGAGTTTCATCGCGATATCAATATCTTCTTTGGAAGCCGTGCCCGCCTCCCAGGTGAAAAAGGCTTCATTGATGATCATGGCTACGATGCGCGCAGATACCAGGCCGGGCTGATCGGGCACGAAGATCATCTGCTCTCCGAAAAGCCCGCGGGCTTTCTCCTGCATGGCAGCACCGGCAGCGGCTTCCAGGCAATTGCCTTTCAGGAATCCCGGCCATCCGTTTATGCGGATGAATTCCGGATGGATGCGATCCAGTGTTTCCGTCACGGCATTTACCAGCACGGGCCTGGGTAATAACTTCGCATAGAATTTTATTTTTTCCGGCTCCGGTTCAAAACTCAGGTCGATAAATACATCCGCGGCATGATGTACCCACAGGGAAATATTTTCGGAATGAATCACTTCATGCGATTGGAAAAACGGCGAGACGGCCATCTCTTCTTTAATCGGGTCGCTGGCAAGAACGGCAAGGATCATGGTTCCGTTCTTTAGGTGGCTGAAACAAATTGTTTCAGGAAACGAATATCGTTTTGTGAATATAAACGCAGGTCGTTGATGCGGTATTTCAGCTGACAGATCCTTTCAATCCCCATTCCGAATGCAAAGCCCGTGTATTTATTGGGATCGATGCCGAAGTTCTGCAGCATTTTCGGATGCACCATGCCACTGCCGAGGATTTCCACCCAGCCCGTGTGCTTACACACATTGCAACCCGCACCGCCGCAGATCAGGCAGCTGATGTCCATCTCCGCACTGGGTTCCGTGAACGGAAAATAAGAAGGCCGGAAACGAATCTTTACCGTTTTGCCAAACATCTCCTGCACAAAGAAATAGAGGGTCTGCTTGAGGTCGGCGAAAGAAACATTTTCATCCACATACAATCCTTCACACTGGTGAAAAAAACAATGCGCTCTGGCACTGATGGTTTCATTACGGTACACGCGGCCGGGGCAGATGATCCGGATCGGCGGCTTTTGTTTTTCCATCACCCGGGCCTGCACGCTGCTGGTATGGGTGCGCAACAGCCAGTCCGGATTCCGGTGAATATAAAATGTATCCTGCATGTCCCGCGCCGGATGATCTTCCGGCAGGTTGAGGGAAGTGAAATTATGCCAGTCGTCTTCGATCTCGGGTCCTTCAGCAACGGAGAATCCGAGCCGGCCAAAAATCTGAACGATCCGGTTTCTCACCAGGCTGATCGGATGGCGGGTTCCAGCGATGATGGGGTCGCCGGGCAGGGTCCAGTCTTGCTGGTTGGCGGTTGGCGGTTGGCGGTTGACGGTTTTTACTTCATCATACTTAGTTTCCGCCAATATTTTAAACTCATTCAAAATCTGTCCGAATTCTTTTTTCCTGTCCGATGGAACATTCTTTATTTCCTGGAAAAGATTTTTCACGATGCCCTTGGTTCCGAGGAACCGGATGCGGTAGGCTTCGGCGGCATCCGCGCCGTCGATTTCGGTGGCCATGATTTCCTTCCGGTAACTGTCCAGTTTTTCCAGTAATTCTTCCATGCCGCAAAGATAAAAGGAAAAACAAGTGTAAGTTTGTTTCAAATCCTGGTGAATGTTGTACAGTCTGCATATCCTTGACTACCTCGACCCGATAAACACTGCGGAAATTTCCAACGATGAGGAATATAATGACGGGCAGGTTGGAAAATTGATACAGGTTTATGAGGAAGATTTTCCGGACTTGCTGCAGGCCGATATCCTGCTGGTCGGCTGCCGGGAAGAACGCGGATCCCGCCGTTCCAGAACCCTGCTCAACGGCCCGGATATGATCCGGCGCCAGTTTTACCAGCTCTATCACTGGCATACGGATATTCGGCTGGTGGACGTAGGTAATATTAAAACCGGGTCCACACTGACCGACACCTATGCGGCCCTGCGTTCCGTGATGAATGAGCTGATCAACCTGGGTAAAACAGTGATCATCCTCGGCGGTTCGCACGACCTGACCCTGGCGCAGTACCAGAGTTATGTGAGCCGGAAAAAACTCATTGAAGTGACCAACGTGGACGCGCTGATCGATATCAATATCGATTCTACCCTGCGGAGCGAAAATTTCCTGATGGAGCTTTTAACGGATGAACCGAATTTCGTTCACCATTACAATCATATCGGATTCCAGAGTTTTCATGTGCATCCGCGGATGCTGGAGACGATGGACAAACTGCGTTTCGATTGTTTCCGCGTGGGCCGCGTGAAAGAGATCATCGACGAGATGGAGCCCGTGCTGCGCAATTCCAATATGCTGAGCTTCGACATTTGTTCTATCGCCCATGCCTATGCGCCGGCGAATACTTTATCGCCTAATGGACTTTCCGGCGAGGAAGCCTGCTCCATCCTGCGGTTTGCAGGCCTGAGTCCGAATATCAGCAGCATCGGTATCTACGGATATGTTCCCGAAAATGACGAGAGTGACCTGACGGCCAAACAGATCGCCCAGATGATCTGGTACGCCGTAGATGGCCGTAATAAGGGCCAGCGCGAAGCCAGCCTGAACGACAAGGAATATTTCGTGGAGTATCATACGGCTTTCGCCGAAGTGGAGACGACCTTTCTACAGAGCAAAAAAACCAACCGCTGGTGGATGCAGCTGCCCGACCAGAAATTCATCGCCTGCTCCTACCAGGATTACCTGCAGGCGAGTAGTAATGAGGTGCCGGAGCGTTGGCTACGAGCGCAGGAACGATAGAACAAGTATGGGAGTATGGGAGTATGAAAATGGTAATTTAATTAGAGAATTTTAAAATTTGCGTAATCACTTGACTCATCTGCGTTTTGTATCCGTCCCGTCCTTGTCTTCTGTTCAAACATCATCACCTATTCCATCGTTTTCATCTGGTTCTTCATTTTCATTTGGGCTGTCACCCTCTTCCGGAACATCATCTTCATATATTGCGTCTTCGCAATCTTTTCTGTCCCCGTCGTTTGTATTGCTTCTGATTATTACGCTGCTTTCTTCAATTCTTGCCAATGCACAATCGAATGCACCTGATCCGGTTTTGCGAGGAGGACAATCGTCACCACCCGATCCGGCTTTGAGAAAAATGCTGGAAAGTAAGGACCTGAAATCGGCGCTGGTCGGCGTGTATGTGTACGACGATTCTTCCAAAAAAGAGATCGCTGACTTCCAGAGTGATAAATATTTTGTGCCGGCGAGTAATACCAAATTATTTTCTCTCTATGCGGGTATGACCTATCTGGGCGATTCACTGGAAGGTGCCAGCTATTTTGCTGATGATACGGCGCTGTATATAACCCCCAAGGGAGATCCGAGTTTTCTGCATCCGGATTTCCTGTCGCAGCCGGTATTTGACCTGATAAAGAAATCGAATAAAAAGATTTACCTGGTGGACTGGGGATTTACTGAAACTCCACTCGGTCCAGGATGGGCCTGGGATGATTATAATTACGATTATTCTGTGGAGCGAAGTCAGTTCCCGGTGTACGGAAATTTTATCCGATGGACGCAACAGCGATCTCCTTTTCGGAGTAATGCATCTTTTG
>DATCAO010000558.1:0-6118 GCA_036512575.1 Puia sp. | reverse complement strand
CGGATAAGCAGCATACGCTGAAACAGGCAGTTAGTATTTCAGGAACCGGATTGCACACAGGGATCGTGGTTGATATGACCCTTCGCCCCGCAAATCCCGGTTATGGTTTCCAATTCCAGCGCATTGATCTGGCTGGAAGACCGCTGATTAAGGCAGATTGCGACCTGGTTACCGATACTTCACGCGGCACAACCCTGGAAGATAATGGCGCCCGCGTCAACACAGTCGAACACATCCTGGCAGCCCTCGTGGGCATGGGGGTTGATAACTGCCTGATTGAAGTCAACGGTCCGGAAATACC
Organism: Puia sp.; assembly: GCA_036512575.1. Lineage (GTDB taxonomy): Bacteria > Bacteroidota > Bacteroidia > Chitinophagales > Chitinophagaceae > Puia. The sequence continues at coordinate 5,817 of DATCAO010000558.1, read as the reverse complement.
CATTATCGATGGAAGTTCGGAACCCTTTGTAGAGATCATAGAAGAAGCGGGCCTTGAAGAACAGGATGCAGCAAAAGCCTGGTACAGTATCGACAACAATATTACCCATTACGACGAGAAAAAGCGGGTGGAAATGATGGCCATGCCATCGCTGGAATATAAAGTGACTACACTGATCGATTTTAACAGTCCGGTCCTTGGTACCCAACATGCCGGTCTCAAATCAATGAAAGATTTTAAATCGGAAATTGCGCCCTGCCGAACTTTCTGCTTTTTGCACGAGCTGGAAATGCTATTAGACAATAACCTCATCAAGGGAGGGGACATCAACAATGCCATCGTGATCGTGGACAAAAAAGTGACGGAAGAAGAAATGCACCGTTTAGCCAAAGCTTTTGGAAGGGAAAATATGGAGATCAAAAGCGGCGGATACCTCAACAACCTGGAACTGCGTTTTCCCAATGAACCCGCCCGGCATAAACTGCTGGATGTTATTGGCGACCTGGCCCTGGTTGGTTATCCCATCAAGGGGCATGTCATCGCCAGTCGGCCCGGCCATTCCACGAATGTGGATTTTGCCAGAAAGATCAAACAGTATATACGAAAGAACAAAAACCTGAAGAATACACCGGTTTATGATCCCAACCAACAGCCGATATTCAGCAGCCAGCAGATTGAAAAAACTTTACCGCACCGTTATCCTTTTCTGTTAGTCGATAAAATAATTGAACTCACCGATACCCATATTGTCGGAATAAAAAATGTCACTTTCAACGAGCCTTTTTTTGTCGGTCACTTTCCCGGAAATCCCATTATGCCTGGTGTTCTGCAAATCGAAGCACTGGCCCAAACGGGTGGGATCCTCGCCATCAATGCGATGGCCGGCGGCGGACAATATGACACCTATTTTCTGAAAATCGACAATTGCAAATTCAAAGCGAAGGTGGTTCCCGGCGATACGATGGTCATGAAAATGGAATTGCTTAATCCCATCCGCCGGGGAATTGTGGAAATGCGTGGAACCGTATTCGTTGGAAATAAGGTCGTAACCGAAGCTGACCTGATGGCACAGCTGGTAAAGCGAAGTTAAATTAGCGGATTTGTGTCAAATAAGTTTAATTTTGCAAGGCTGGGGTTGGCTCAGCATTTTTTATGAAACAACCTGCAATCATCAAAGACATAGCGGCAAAAGGGCAGCAGGCCTCCACACCATCAACTGATGAAAGAATGATCCATCCCCATACCTATATTCATCCCAATGCGAAAGTGGCCACCAATGTAAAAATTGATCCGTTTTCGGTGATCCACCAGGACGTGGAAGTAGGCGAAGGTACCTGGATCGGCTCTAATGTGACCATAATGGAAGGTGCCCGCATAGGGAAGAACTGCCGGATTTTCCCCGGCGCCGTCATCGCAGCCATCCCACAGGATCTTAAATTCCAGGGAGAATATTCCAATGTATTTATCGGGGATAATACCACCATTCGCGAATTTGTTACTGTGAACCGGGGTACAAAGGATAGGGAAAAGACAGCTATCGGCAGTAATTGCCTCATACAAGCTTATTGTCACCTTGCACATGACTGTATCGTGGGTGATTATTGCGTGATGAGCAATAATACCCAGGTTGCCGGCCACGTGATCATTGAAGATTACGCGATTCTTGGCGGTATGTGCGCCATTCACCAGTTTGTCAGAATCGGGAAACACAGTTTTCTCCAGGGCGGATCACTGGTAGGGAAAGACATTCCCCCCTATATCAAGGCGGGCCGGTTGCCGTTGAGTTATATGGGCGTGAATTCTGTAGGCCTGAAAAGAAGAGGATTCAGCATTGATAAGATCAACCATATCCTGGACATATACCGCATCATTTACAATAAGGGGTTGAATACCTCGCAGGCACTTGAATTCCTGGAAGAAGAATTTTCTGCTACCGATGAAAGGGATGAAATCGTAACCTTTATCCGGGAAAGTGGCCGCGGTATCATCAAACGCTACAGTAAAGGCAACCTCGATGAAGATTACCCTGTCTGATGCAGGCAAACGATTCAACCGGGAATGGATATTCCGGCATTTCGACTATCAGTTCTGTTCTTCACACGCATATGCGATAACTGGTCCCAATGGATCCGGCAAATCGACCTTACTCCAGTTTATTGCCGGTGCGCTGATGCCGACAGAAGGTAAACTCATCTATTATAATGCTGCAGGTGACCAGGTGTCGGAATACTATCGCCAGCTGTCCATAGCCGCACCCTATCTGGAAACCATCGAGGAAATGACAGCCAGGGAATTTTTTCGCTTCCACAGTACGTTCAAGCCCCTGCTCTCCGGTATCACCATGCCGGCTTTACTGGAACGGATCGGCCTGCAGTCCGCGGCTGACAAACAAATCCGTTACTATTCCTCCGGTATGAAACAAAGGATAAAACTGGGACAGGCTTTTTTTTCCGATACACCGGTGATCTTGTTCGACGAACCCACGACCAATCTCGATGCATCCGGAGCGGCGCTTTACCATGAACTGATCCGGGAATATTGCCAGGACAGATTGGTGATCGTAAGTTCAAATGATCCGTTGGAATACTCGTTTTGTGAGACCATCATTAATATGAGTGATCTGAAACAATAATGTGGCAAATGTGGAATTGGGGGAAATGTAAGGATGTGAAAATTGAATGCGGGAATGAAAATGTGGTTATGTGAAAATAAATTCAAGTCACAAAACCCTCATATTTTCATATTATCATTGACATATTTAATTTTCACATCCTTACATTTCCCCCAATTCCACATTTGCCACATTAATCTGCTTATCGCTGACTTGCAATAAGCAGGTTCAAATCTGTATACTTCAGATCAAACCGCTGACTGAGATGGAAATTCGTCAACGCGCCTTTGAACATATAAATGCCGCTGCGTAAATGGATTTTGTGCCAGACCAGGTTGTCAAATCCGCCTTCTTCAGACGCTTCCAGCAGGAGCGGGGTAATCACATTGCTGATGGCCTGGGAGGCGGTGCGAGCAAAACCTGATGGAATATTGGGAACACAATAATGGATCACACCATACTTGATAAATGTCGGGTGCTCATGTGAAGTGATTTCACTGGTTTCAAAGCAGCCTCCGCGATCAATACTCACGTCGATGATCACACTGCCGGTTCGCATGTTACTGACCATTTCCTCTGTAACAACCACCGGTGTACGGCCGGACTGGGAGGAAAGTGCGCCCACAGCAACCTCGCAGCTTTTCAGCTGTTTGGAGAGAATACGCGGTTCTATAACGGACGTATATATGCGAAACCCAATATTGTTCTGCAGCCGCTTCAGCCGGGAAACACTGTTATCGAATACTTTCACTGATGCTCCGAGTGCAAGAGCCGCACGGGCTGCATATTCTCCAACAATGCCCGCCCCGAGAATAATGACCTTCGTTGGCGGAATACCGGATATTCCGCCCAATAACACGCCCTTGCCGTGGTTTGCAGAACTCAGATATTGCGCTGCGACCAGCATAACGGCACCGCCTGCGATCTCACTCATGCTGCGCACAATGGGATAACTGCCACTTTCATCCTTGAGGTTTTCAAATGAAATGCCCGTGATCCTTTTCTCCATCATTTTTTGCAATAATTCCACTTTGAGAGCAGAAAGATGGATCGGCGAAATGATGGTCTGGTTCATCTGCAGCAGGGAAAGATCCTCTTCTACCACCGGCGCAGATTTGATCAGTGTGGGACACTTATATACTTCGGCCTTTTCATAAATGATCCGGGCACCTGCTTCGCTATAATCCCGGTCGCCATAATGTGCTGCCTCACCTGCATTGTGTTCTATTAAAACCTCGTGACCGTTGCTGATCAATACACTAACGGCTTCCGGTGTCAGCCCGATACGGTTTTCCTGAAATGCCGTTTCTTTCGGCACACCAATCAGCAGCATGCTGGATTTCGGTTTTACATCGAGGGTCTCTTCAAGGGTTTCATAACTGAAGGATGTGCTGATATAAGGCTTACTGTGTTGAGACATGATGGGCTGTTTTCCTGCAGTTTAAGCGGAACGCGGGCATGGAAATTACAATATTATCCTGAATTTTTTTAGGGAAGGGAAGGCACCCTTATTTTTCTGGTATTTTCATCCTGCATTTCAAGAAAAACACCCAGGGTTTCCTTCGGAAAAATGCTGGGCGCCCGATCAGGCCATTCCACCAGGCAAATGTCTCCGGAATACAAACAATCCTCTACCCCCGCCCTGATGGCTTCCAGGTCATCCTTCAACCGGTAAAGGTCCAGATGGAAGATCCTGCCATCCGGATAACTGTATTCGTTAATTATGGAAAATGTTGGACTGCTCACCGTTTCTCTTACTTTTTTTGCGGCACAGAGCGCCCGGATAAAACTGGTTTTACCCAGACCCATGTTCCCGTGAAAAGCATAAATTTTAAAATCCGGGAAAGTTTTCCAGAAAACCCGGGCCATTTCATTTATTTCCGGGAGGGAATAGGTCCATTCCATGAATCAAAGATAATCCCCCCGCTGATTCCGGCCTGAAATACCGTCCGGTTTGAATTCGGTAATTTTGCAGCGGATGTACGATGTATCAAATATGGAAACAACCAACTGGAAAGTGGAAGGCATGAGTTGCAGTGCCTGCGCGCAAACGATCAGCGGTTTTCTGGAGAAAAAAGGCATGAAGGATGTCAAAGTCAGCCTGACGGCAGGTGAAGCACATTTCAAGAACGAAACCGGAATTCCGGAACAGTCATTGAAAAAGGGTATCGAAAGCCTGGGATATCATGTGGCAGATGAAACGACTTCAACAAAACACCCCAATAAATTCGTAAGGTTTCTCGCCATCTGCATTCCGTTTACAATCCTTTTACAATTGCATATGCTGGGTCATGGCCCGCTTCTGCACTGGATCCACAATGGCTGGGTGCAATTGGTATTGTGCCTGCCGGTGTACATAACGGGCATGTATTTTTTTGGCCGGAGCGCCATCAACGGCGTAAAGCAGGGTTCCTATAATATGAATGTATTGATTGCCCTGGGAGCAACGGCCGCCTTTATATATAGTCTCACCGGAACCATACTGAACCTGGGGGAGTCCTATTTCTTTTATGAAACAGCGGCTGCCATCATTACCCTGGTCTTCTTCGGCAATTATCTGGAAGAACGTTCCCTGCAAACCACCCAGAAAGCACTTACGAAACTGGTTAAAACACAGAAGGTGACGGCCAATATGATCGCCTTTGACGACCAGCACCAGGAGATCATTTTTCCGGTAGACAGCCTCCAACTCCGCAGCGGCGACCTGGTACTGATCCGGAATGGCGAGCAGGTTCCGGCCGATGCGAAAATACTCTGGGGAGAAGGGCAGGTGGATGAGGCTATCATAACCGGGGAAAGCCTGCCGGTAAATAAAATGGCAAAGGATAATATTATTGGCGGATCTGTTTTGATAGAGGGCACCCTTAAAGCCCAGGTATCGGCAGCAGCAAAGGATTCTGTGTTATCGAATATGGTCAACCTGGTGAAACGCGCGCAGTCGGACAAACCTAAAATACAATTGCTGGCTGACCGGATCAGCAATGTTTTCGTTCCCATCGTGATGGGCATTGCACTGCTTTGTTTTCTGGTGAATTATTTTATTCTTCATGATTTTGGCGTTTCCGTTATGCGCAGCATCGCGGTGCTGGTGATTGCCTGTCCCTGCGCCATGGGTCTGGCTACGCCCGCGGCCATTGCCGTTGGCCTCGGCAGGGCAGCACGAAATGGGATTTTAATCAGGAAGGCAGATAGTCTCGAATTATTTA
>DATCAO010000557.1:0-8573 GCA_036512575.1 Puia sp. | reverse complement strand
AACATTTATCATCGGCGTATCGGCACCGGTCGACCGCAGGGATGTTCACATCAAATTAAATACTACGACTCCCGGAAGGGCGTTCGCCGGATTCGGCGGGAACTTTCGCATTCAAAATCTCAAAACGGATCCGCAGGTGATTGACTATTGCCTGAAAAATATTCGGGTAGCCTGGGGACGTGTGGAAATGCCCTGGCGTTTCTGGCAACCGGAAAAAAACATGGATCCGGTGTCAGCTGCGAAATCAGGCCACATGGATCCGCATGTGCAGCGGGCCATGGAGATGGCCGCGAAACTACAGCAACAACATATTCCCATTATTCTTACCGACTGGTCGGCGCCCGACTGGGCCATCATCGGAAAACCGGTTTTTCAACATCAGAACGGACAGCCCTGGGGTAATCCCCTGAATCCCGACAGCCTGGAAGCGACCTATAAATCCATCGCGGAATATATACAATATCTGCAGGATGCATACGGAGTGAGTGTCCGGTTTTTTTCCTTCAATGAATCTGATCTGGGCATTTATATACGCCAGACAGGAGAACAGCATGATGAGCTGATCAAAGGACTCGGAAAATATTTTTTATCCAGGGGCATTCAGACTAAAATATTATTGGGCGACAATTCAGACGCGACCACCTGGGCATTTATAGAGCCGGCGATGCGCGACCCTGCTGCACATCCGTATATGGGTGCGGTATCCTTCCATTCATGGAGGGGATGGGATACAGAAACGCTTACGCATTGGAGGGATGCATCCAGGCAAATGCAATTGCCGCTGATCGTTGGTGAAGGCAGTATTGATGCCGCAGCATGGGCCTATCCTGCTATTTTCCTGGAACAGACTTATACGATGGAAGAAATCAATCTCTATATCCGGCTGATGGCCATCTGCGAGCCCATGAGCATTCTGCAATGGCAGCTGACTTCAGATTATTCTTTGCTTACCGGTAGGGGTATATTTGGGAAAGAAGGTCCGCTGGAACCGACGCAACGATTTTGGAATATGAAACAACTGGCATCCACTCCGGAAGGACTGAATTATTTTCCGGTATCCTGCGACAGGTCCACGGTAACCTGCACGGCATTGGGCAAGAGCCAATCCGGAACATATACCATTCATCTCGTGAATAACGGAGCAGAAAGAAAAGTGATCATCAGCGGCATTCCTTCCGGGGTTCAAAACTTCCGCATATATTCAACCGGTAAAAACAAATCGATGCAGGAGGGAAAGCCTTTTATCGTGCGTAACGGAACAGCGGATTTCGTCCTGTCTTCCGGATGTTTTACAACGCTTCATTCAAAATAAGATCGGATCCATTTTAATCATAAAAAAAATAAACATGCCCGGAGATTCAGATTCATCGATGCTCAACAACAAAGCTGCTGCGCAAAATATTTATGATGCCATCGTTATCGGTTCGGGCATCAGCGGCGGATGGGCTGCCAAAGAATTAACGGAAAAAGGCCTTCGGGTACTGATGCTGGAAAGGGGTCCGAAGCTGGATCATATTACGGGATACAAGACAGCGACATATAATCCCTGGGATTTCCCGCACCGCGGCGCCGCCACACTAAAAGAAAAACAGAATGATCCGGTGATATCGAGGGACTGGGCCATGTACGGTACTGCAGCACAGGAAGCGGTGATGGGTTATTGGGTGAATGAAAAAGATTGTCCCTATGTTGAAAAAAGACCCTTCACCTGGTGGAGAAGTTATATGATGGGCGGCCGTTCCATATTATGGGGAAGGCAGTGTTATCGCTGGAGCGATCTGGACTATGAAGCCAATCTCCGGGACGGCATCGCGATTGACTGGCCGATCCGCTACAAGGATATGGAGAAATGGTACGACTATGTGGAAACCTTTGCGGGCATCAGTGGTTCCAAAGAAGGGCTGGACCATTTACCCGACGGGGTTTTCCTGCCGCCGATGGATCTGAACTGTGTGGAAAAAGATGTAGCAGAACGAATCAAATCATTTTATAAAGGGCAGCGTCATATGTTTATCGGTCGTGTGGCCAACCTGACCGCGGCGATCCCGGGAAGAACAAAATGCCAGTTCAGAAACAGGTGTTGGGAAGGTTGTCCTTTCGGCGGTTATTTCAGCACACAATCTTCCACACTTCCTGCAGCGATGGCTACCGGTAAACTGACGGTGCGACCTTATTCCATCGTCACCCGGATTCTATACGATAAAAATAAAAAAAGGGCAACCGGTGTGGAAGTGCTGGATGCGGAAACCAATAAGACTTATGAGTTCTATTCGAAAATCGTTTTTTTAAATGCCTCGACTTTGAATAGTGCCTGGGTACTGATGAACTCCGCAACGGATATCTGGCCGGAGGGCCTGGGCAGCAGCAGCGGGGAACTGGGTCATAATATCATGGATCACCATTACATGCTCGGTGCCCAGGGAACCATGCCGGGATATGAGGACAAATATTATTTTGGGAGAAGAGCCAATGGATTTTATATTCCCAGATTTGTCAATATGCATGGCGACAAAAGAAATTTTATACGGGGATATGGTTACCAGGGAAGTGCCAGCAGGGAGGGATGGAGCCGGAATGTGGCGGAAATGAATATTGGTGCAGAACTCAAAGAAACGCTTACAGAACCGGGTGGATGGTCGATTGGTGCTACGGGCTTTGGAGAAATTCTGCCTTACCACGACAACCAGATCAGTTTAAACAAAGATGTAAAAGATAAATGGGGACTTCCGGTGCTGACGATGGATGCGGGGTTAAAAGAGAATGAACTGAACATGCGAAAAGATATTATCAGGGAACTGGTGGCTATGTTTGAAGCCGCTGGTATACAAAATATCAGCACCTGGGATAAGGACTATGCCATTGGCCAGGGCATTCATGAAATGGGATCGGCGAGGATGGGCAGGGATTCGAAAACTTCTGTTCTGAATAGTCATAACCAGGTCTGGGATGCACCGAATGTGTTCGTCACCGATGGAGCCTGCATGGTATCCAGCGCCTGTCAGAATCCTTCGCTGAGTTATATGGCACTTACAGCGCGGGCCGCTGATTTTGCCGTATCTGAAATGAAGAAGGGCGAATTATAAATAAATTAGATTTGAGTGGTCGTAAAAATAAAAGACATACTATGAAACGCGTATTAATACCGGCTATTTCTTTTTTATTGTTTACAGGTATCACCCAGGCACAGGAGAAAAAAAACCTGAACGAGGAAACTGAATTCTATTCGCCCGTACCGCCAAAAGTAACTCCAGGTGCGGCGTTCAGGGATGCACCCTCAGATGCGATTATACTTTTTGACGGAAGAAACCTGGATCAGTGGGTGAATACTAAAGATTCCACTGCTGCTTCCTGGATTGTCGCTGACAATGCGATGACGGTTAATAAGAATACGGGCGATATTCAAACCCGGAGTTCATTCAAAGATTATCAACTGCATATTGAATACCGGATACCGGCAAACATTACAGGCGCGGGACAGTCACGCGGCAACAGTGGAATTTTTTTGGCGGCGCTGCCCTGGGGAGCTGGTGGATATGAGTTACAGGTTTTAGACAACTATGATAATCCCACGTATGTAAACGGTCAGGCCGGAAGTATTTACAAGCAGGCCGTACCTTTGGTGAATGCCTGTCTTAAGCCAGGTGTATGGCAGACCTACGATGTGGTTTGGACAGCGCCCGTTTTTTCAGAATCGGGCATGTTAAAATCGCTGGCGCGTGTTACTGTTTTTCACAACGGAGTGCTCGTACAAAACAATACAACGATACTCGGCGATACGCCCTGGATCGGGCAGCCTTCATACAGAAAACACGGAGCTGCTCCGATCAAACTCCAGGCGCATGGGGATAAAAGTGAACCCTTGAGTTATCGCAATATCTGGGTAAGGCCATTATAAAAATCTAAAACTCATGTTATGCGGAAGCTGTCTGTATTTATGCATGTATCTGTCGATGGATTTACCGCTCGCCCGGACGGAGCGATAGACTGGATACAGATTGGAGATGAAATGTTTAATTATGCCCTGGAACGGACGGAAAAATCTGATGCTGCTTTATATGGACGTAAAACTTATGAGGTGATGGATGCTTACTGGCCAACCGCGGCGGATCAGCCGAATGCCTCCAAGCACGATATTGAACATTCCACCTGGTACAAAGCGGTGAATAAATATGTTGTGTCTGAGACCATGCGCGGAAAGCAATTGGAAAAAACTAAGATCTTAAGTGGAAATATATTCGAACAGGTAAAACAGTTAAAGCAACAGGAGGGTCAGGAAATCATCATGTTCGGAAGTCCAGGCCTTGCAGGTACCCTGATGAATGAAAATCTGATTGACGAATACTGGTTGTTCATCAATCCCGTCATATTAGGAACTGGCATTCCGCTGTTTGGAAAAAATGGAACTGAGATAAAACTGCAACTGGTAAAAAGCATCCCATTCTCCGGAGGAGTTATTTGTTTGCATTACGCGATATAAAGGGTAAAATAAATGGAAAAAATTGAGAAGGAAGCTATCCATTTAATGGGCATTGCTCTCAAGAAGAAAACAATTAATGCCAATGGGCAGTCTTCGATTGACTGTGGAAGCTTGTGGCTGGAATTTGAAAATAGAAATATGGCTGGACATATTCCGAATCGAGTGGGCGATGAAGTTTACGCTGTTTACTATGACTATGACGGCGACCATACAAAACCTTTTTCCTATTTTATCGGATGCCGGGTTGAAAACAATACCCAAAGACCTGAAGGTCTGGATGAGTTGTTTATTCCCGAAGCCACATATCAGCGTCTCGAGACAAAAGGGAAAATGCCGGATTGTGTAGCCGAGGCCTGGCGGCAAATCTGGCTATCTGATTCCGATCGGCCTTATATTTTTTTGCCGTTATCGGCGATTGCATGTGCTCAAGAATAGGATCATCTACGTATGCATTGCGGTTTTCGAAACGGTGGTTACAGCAATTTCAGTAGCGGCTTCCAAAATAAATTCTGCCACTTCATTCGGATGGGAAACCAGTGAAGCGTGACTGGACGGCAGTAAAATGGTTCTGGCGTTGATGCGCTGGGCCATGAATTGTTCAGCCTGCGGTGGAATCATCCGGTCGTTCAGTGAAACCTGGTACCAGCAGGGCAGTTTTCTCCAGCCGGCGTTGGTGACCTGTCCTTCAAAGCAGGATACGGAAAGCGGCTTTTGCGTGGCTGCCATTATAAAAGCTTCCGTCGGATCAACATCCCCGCAAAAATTCTCAGCAAACATATCCCGGTCGATCCAGAGAAATCCGTATTTGTCCGGCCGTATGGCTGCCGCACCGGGTGGTGCAACAGGGGCTCCTGATGATAAGATGGCCAGGCTTTCTCCTTTGTCCAAAGCGAAACCGGCGATATATACCAGGCCTGCTACATTCGGACAGAACTGTACCGATTCAGTAATCACAGCACCTCCATAAGAATGGCCGACGAGCAGTACGGGACCATCAAGTGTTTCTGTAACGCGACGAACAGTTTCCGCATCGTCTGCCAGGGAAGTTAATTTTAGTTGGGTAGCGATGGTGTTGAATCCCGCTTCCTTTAACAGGGGAATTACTTTACTCCAACCGGATCCGTCTGCCCAGGCTCCGTGTACGAGTACGATGTTGGGTTTTGTTGACATAAGATAATGTTTTAGATTTTTTTACGGTTTGTTATGGGGCAGCAATACGTGGAGATCAGAAAGGGGATAACCGTGCTCGACGATTATTCTCTTTTAGAAAGGTAAGCATTAACCTGCAACAGGATATTAAGATTGCGTGAATAATTTATGAAAAAAGCAAACGGCGAAACAAAAAAAACGAATGATGTTCAGTATGATAAAAATTAAAATTTGTAAGCAATTCCGAATAATACATTTAGCGAACTTATTCGCCAGCCATCGTTCACTCTGAGCGCAGGCTGTCTTCGCCAGCCGAAGATCATTCTGAGCGTAGGCTGGTTACCGGATTTGAAACCGCGGCCTTTAATGCCTGAAAGCAAATGGTGCACAGGGCAATAACCAGGGAAAGAAATCCTGCCAACGCAAAGGACCACCAGGGTATATTGATCCGGTAAGCAAAATCCTGGAGCCATTTAAACATGATCCACCAGGTAAGCGGAGTGGCGATCAGGAATGCGAAAAGCACCAGCTTCAAAAAATCTTTTGATAACAGAAACGCCGGTTACTGAATATTAAACATCGTGAGAACGGAAGGATCTGCGTAGAATCCTTTTCTTTTGGCGAGGTTACGAAAGGCCAGCCTGAAATAATTTTTTATCATGAGCTGTTTGTTAACAGATAACAGATGACAGATAACAAATGACAGTCAGTTTTCAGTTGCTGCATGTCTTGGTCCCAATAAAATGCCAGTTCGGTAAACTCTTGTAAACCAGTCTTCTGGTTTCTTTTACCCGTTGAGAACTGTATGTTTTCGATACCAGGCTGATCGTTTTTGTAAATCACTGATTTCGCATGTTTTTTCAGGGTCGGTTTGCAGGTCGCGCATGCGGCCGCATATTTTCAGTTGTGTGCCGCCAGTCGATTGAATTTCATTTTGGCTGACAGCTGGACTCAATATTGCAGTATATAATAATGTAAAATGAATAAAATCATATGTTTTCTTGATTCAGGTCAACTTTGACGAAATATTCGTAGGTTCGCCCCCTGAAATCAGGAGCGGGATAACCGGAAGGGGATGAACATTCTTTTATGCGTTCCGATCTGAAACAACAAAAACTACAACAAAAACAAGAGTTATGAAAGCAAAGTTAACGACAGGTATTTTATTTGCCTTTCTGATCGTATTCAGTTCCTGCGGAACCAAGAAAAAATTAGAAGCCGCCCAGGCAGACAATCAAAAACTTACATCGGATCTCGCCAGTTGTAACAGCAATGTAACTGCCATCACGAACAGCAGCAATGCGAAAATCGCCGACCTGAACAGCCAGTTATCCGGATGCCAGAATCTGAATGCTTCGCTGGCCAAAGACGCCGCCGCCTATCGTGAACTGAAAGCAGACCTGAAAGCCAGGCAGGAACAATTAAATGCAGCCCTTGCAGAACAGGGTACTTCACTGAGGGAAATCAGGGAGAAAATCATTTCCGGTTTGTCCGCGCTTGCGGATTCCGGCATTTCAACAGAATTCAAAAGTGGTATGTTATATGTAACACTGCCTGAAAGTATGCTCTTCCCGGTTGGAAGCGCTACCCTGAATAAACAATCGAAACAGGCTTTATCGCCCCTGGCCAATGTGCTGAATAATTATCCAAAGGTTCAGATCTATGTAGTGGGTCATACAGATACAGCGAAAATCCACACAGCCAAGTTTGCAGACAACTGGTCTTTAAGTACCGAAAGAGCAAACAGCGTTGTACGCGCAATGAGGGACCTTTATAGTGTTGACCCCGCCAGGTTACTTGCCGGTGGCAGAAGCAAATACAATCCGGTGGCCAGCAACGACACCAAAGAAGGCAGGGCCCAGAACCGCCGCATTCAGATCATCCTGAATCCCGACCTGACCAAATTATGGGATATGATGAATCAATAGGCTGATAACAAAAAGTATCCAGATTCCTGAATACAGAAAGCAAATTAAACGCCGCCGGTTATTACATATGACCGGCGGGGTTTTTTTTACAGTGGGTACCGAAAAAATCAGGAAAGCAGAAAATGCGGGGAATTATGCGTCTGAAAAAAAATATCACCCTTTTTTTAGTTGTAGCTTTTATTGGCATGGGAACCTTCCTGGTGCAGCAATGCAAGCCGAAGGAATCCACTGCGCCGCCCGCGGATCGCGGTGCCAATGCGTTTGTCGGAGACGGGCAATGCAAATCCTGTCATGCGCCCGAATATAAAGCCTGGTCCGGCTCCGGACATTTTAAGGCCATGCGTGAGGCCAATGATTCGACGGTGGAAGGTGATTTTAGCGGAAAGACCCTGGTCGAAGACGGAGTGAGCAGCCGCTTCTTCAAAAAAGACGGGAAATATTTTATCAATACGCAGGGACCGGATGGAAAGAATCAGGATTTCCAGATCAAATACACATTTGGATATTATCCGCTCCAGCAATACCTGGTGGAATTTTCGGGAGGCCGGATGCAGGCTACACGGGCGAGCTGGGACGTAAAAAACAAAAAATGGTTTCATCAGTATATGGGTCAGCACATACCTCCGCACGACTGGCTGCACTGGACGGGCAATGCGCAGAACTGGAATACCATGTGCGCCCGGTGCCATAGTACCAATCTTCAGAAAAACTATAATACCGAAGCCGACAATTACCACACCGAATTCAGTGTGATCAATGTGAGTTGTGAAACCTGTCATGGGCCGGGCAAATGGCATATCGACTATATCGGGAGTGATGATTATAAAAAAGGAAACAAGACCGCCGGATCTTTGTTGGACCTTGGAAAAAAACCAGGCCAGCTGGCCGAACTCAATTCCTGCACACCCTGTCACGCGCGCGTCACGGAGATCAGTCCGCACCTCATTCACAGTACAGAACTTCTGGACAATTATATTCCGGAAATTCCTACCACCGAACATTACTATGCAGACGGGCAG
>DATCAO010000556.1:0-4409 GCA_036512575.1 Puia sp. | reverse complement strand
CGGCGGCATTCTCGACATCTATTCTTTTGGGAATGAAAAACCCTATCGAGTAGAACTATTCGGGAATGAAGTGGATTCCATTCGCATTTTTGATCCGGAATCACAGCTCAGCGAACGACGCCTGCTCCAGGTGAATATCATTCCGAATATTGAAACCCATTTTTCAACAGAAACCAAAATATCCCTTTTTGATTTTCTTCCTGAGAACACCGTGATCTGGATGCAGGACCAACGTTTCATCAGGGACAGGCTGTTGATCCTGGAAAAGGAACTGGACCAATTCCTGGCATCAGGAGCGCAGAAAACGATTCAGGGCGGGGAGGGTACCGCCGGCAAACTATTGGCAGCAGAGGATTTCATCAGACCATCTGAACTTGAAAATCTGGCGGAAGGCAAACACCTGGTGGAATTTGGTGCGGGCCGGCAGGACGAAGATTTTGCCATTGAATTTCATACCCTGCCTCAGCCGGCTTTCAACAGGCGGTTTGAAAGACTGATCGCGGATTTGGAAGACTGGGAGTCGAAAAAATTTGAGATTTATTTATTCGCAGAAAATCCCAAACAGCTGGAGAGGCTGCATATCATTTTTGAGGACCTGAAATCGCCCATCCGGTTTAATCCTGTGACCAGTTCTATTCATGAAGGATTTATTGACGAGGACATGAAAATTGTATGTTATACGGATCATGAAATCTTTCAGCGATATCACAAGTATAAAATCAAACAGGCCTATAACAAAAGCAAAGCCATCACACTTCGTACCCTGCGCGAACTGCAACCGGGCGACTACGTTACCCATATTGATCACGGGGTAGGTGTGTTCAGTGGTCTGCAAAAGATAGATGTGAACGGTCGTCTTCAGGAAGCCGTGCGGATTTTTTATAAAGACAGCGATATCCTGTATGTCAATATCAATTCCCTCCATAAGATTTCCAAATACACGGGCAAGGAGGGAAGTATTCCGAAAGTGAGCAAACTCGGCAGCGATGCATGGCAAAAACTGAAAGAAAAGACAAAGACCAGGGTAAAAGAAATCGCTTTTGATTTAATCAAACTGTATGCCGCCCGTAAAGCGCAGGAAGGATTCGCCTTTTCGCCGGACAATTATATGCAGACTGAGCTGGAAGCTTCTTTTATTTATGAGGATACCCCCGATCAGAGCAAGGCGACAGCTGACGTGAAAAAAGATATGGAATCGGCCTCGCCCATGGATCGGCTGGTTTGCGGTGATGTGGGTTTTGGCAAAACCGAAGTCGCTATTCGTGCAGCATTTAAAGCCTGCCTGGATGGCAAACAGGCAGCCGTTCTGGTGCCTACTACCATTCTGGCTTTTCAGCATTTCAAGACTTTTGGAGAAAGACTAAAGGATTTCCCGGTAACAGTGGATTATGTGAACCGGTTCAAGTCGGCCAGGGAAAAAAAAGATACTTACCGGAAATTGGAAGAAGGTAAAATCGACATCATCATCGGTACACATTCCATCCTTGGAAAAGAGGTGAAGTTTAAAGACCTGGGCCTGTTGGTCATCGACGAAGAACAAAAATTCGGAGTAGCGCATAAAGAAAAAATCAAAACACTGAGAACCAACCTGGATTGCCTTACCCTTACGGCTACACCCATTCCCCGTACTCTGCAGTTCAGCCTGATGGGCGCGCGCGATCTGAGTATTATGAATACGCCGCCACCCAACCGACAACCCATTCAGACGGAGTTACAGGTATATAATGAGGATTTTATCAGGGATGCGATTTACTATGAAGTGGAGCGTGGAGGACAGGTATTTTATATCTTCAACCGCATTCAGGGACTCAGGGAAATGACGGTTTTATTACAGGAGCTTTGTCCTGATCTGAGCATTGGTTATGCTCATGGCCAAATGGAAGGCCATGAACTGGAAGAAAGGATTCTGGATTTCGTGGATAAGAAATACGATGTACTCGTCTGCACCAATATCGTGGAAAGCGGGGTTGACATCCCAAATGTCAATACTATTATTGTGCAGAATGCCCATCAGTTCGGTCTTAGCGATCTGCATCAGCTGCGAGGTCGGGTGGGAAGAAGTAATAAAAAGGCATTTTGCTATCTGCTTGCTCCCTCCCTGGCTACCCTACCGGCAGACGCCCGCAAAAGACTGCAAACCCTGGAACAACACAGTGACCTGGGCAGTGGTTTTCAAATTGCCATGCGTGACCTGGACATTCGCGGCGCCGGTAATATGCTGGGTGGCGAACAAAGCGGGTTTATGGTGGAAATGGGATTCGAGATGTATCAGAAAATCCTTGACGAAGCCATCAGGGAACTGAAGCGCACTTCCTTCCGGGATCTTTTCAGGGAAGAGATCGCCAAACAGGAACAGGAAGTAGCTGATTGCACGATTGATACTGATCTGGAGATCCTGATCCCGGATGAATATGTTGAGAGCATCACCGAAAGATTATCCTTATACACCCGACTGGATAATTGTGAAACGGAAGAGGAGCTGAATGTTTTTTATAAGGAAATGGAAGACCGCTTTGGTCCGGTACCTGATGAAGTGCATGACCTGTTTGACACCGTGAGAATTCGCCGTTTGGCTCTTGAACTGGGATTTGAAAAACTAATTTTCAAAAATGGGCAGGTGAAATTTTATTTTATCAACCGGCCGGATTCAAAATACTTCGAATCGGAGATTTTCAAAAATATCCTCGACTATATCCAGAAACAAACAAGAAATGCCCGGCTCAGGCAGAATGGCAAACTATTTATGCTGGTGCTGAATGAAATGGAGTCAATAAAGAAACTACTTGAATTCATGCGCCGAATGCATGGTGCTGTTATACTCCAGGAAACAGAAGAAAGTATGGGAGTATGAGAGTATGGGAGTGTGGGTTATGAGTCGAGGCGTTAAGCCTTATGCCTTTTGCCTTGTGCGATATGCCTTTAACGGAGTTTTTTTTCCATGACCACATGAGGGATGGTGACTTCAATAAACTGACCATCATTTATCACGTATCCCATTTTTTCATAGAAGCCGGTCGCTGTGATGCGGGCATGCATCTTCAGGGTTTGATAACCCATGTCGCGGGCTATATTTTCGGCAAAAATCATCAAAGCGCGTCCGATTCCCTTGCCCTGAAGATTATTTGGAACCGCCATCTGGCGTAAACGGACGGTTTTGGCGTCTGTCTGGGTCAGGAGGCAGCAACCCAGCAGCCGGTCGTCTTCAAAAGCACCCATCAGCACGTCATCCTTCTCTTTTTCAAGCTCCTTAGGGTCAAAACTCAGTCCCAGCGGCTTTCTCAGGAGATCATACCGCAGTCGCAGCATCTTCTCATACTCTGGGGAACCGTAGTCTATCTGCTTAAGCGCCATGCCCTAGGGGTTAATTTGATGAAAAGATTAGCGGAAATCGCAAATTCCGGTATATAATCCAAATCAAAAAATAAAATTGAAATGGCTAGTTGGTTGTGTTTAAGTCAAAAATTATATTTTTGCAGCCGAAACTAAAATTTACAAAAATGTCAGACATCGCAACACGAGTCAAAAAAATTATAGTGGATAAGTTAGGAGTAGAAGAAGCTGAAGTAACCAATGAGGCGTCTTTTACGAACGATCTGGGCGCCGATTCGCTGGACACGGTTGAATTGATCATGGAATTCGAAAAAGAATTCAACATATCAATTCCAGATGAACAGGCTGAGACCATTACGACAGTCGGTCAGGCTATCGGATACCTGGAAGAACACGCCAAATAAAGGGGTTTTCTTGTGCTGCGCAATCTTCGTTGATCCGCTTTTCGAAGGCTCTGAGTCTGAGAAAGCGGATTTATCACATTATTTATTATCCGCGCAATTGGTCATATGGAATTGAAAAGAGTTGTTGTAACGGGTATTGGAGCACTTACGCCAATCGGTAACAATCTAAACGACTATTGGAGCAACCTGGTGGCAGGCGTTTCCGGGGCAGACCTGATTACCCTTTTCGATGCAACAAAATTCAAAACCCGTTTTGCGTGTGAGTTGAAAAATTATGATCCGCTTGTTTACCTGGACAAAAAGGAAGCAAGGAAGCTGGATCGTTTTGCTCAAACAGCCATTTGTGTCAGTGACCAGGCCGTAGCAGATGCTGGAATTACAAAAGACAATGTGGACGGTGAACGTGTCGGGGTTGTTTTTGCGAGTGGGATTGGCGGGATAAATACATTTCAGGAAGAAGTTTCAAATTTTGCTAAAAGTGATGGAGTTCCCCGGTATAATCCGTTTTTCATTCCCAAAATGATCCTGGATATTGCTGCAGGACATATTTCCATCCGGCATGGATTCAGGGGTCCCAATTTTGCGGTGGTCAGTGCCTGTGCGTCTTCCACCAATGCCCTGATGGAATCCTTTAACCTGATCCGTCTGGGCATTGCAGATATTATTCTAACCGGA
>DATCAO010000555.1:0-3394 GCA_036512575.1 Puia sp. | reverse complement strand
TTAACCGTTCTGTGCTTGGAATAAAATAAGCAGTGACATTATCTCATTTTTTACGAAATTTATCCTCTCACAATAACTCTGGCAACAATGAAAAAAACAATTCTTTTTTTACTAATGGGTACCGTATCCATTCTCGCATGTAATTCAGGCGCATCCTCAGGATCTAAAAACGACTCAGCTGCAACAACACCTGCTCCGGCAGCTGCTCCTGCTGCCGACGAAAAAGGCCTCGAACTGATCGGTGCCAGCGACTGCACCACCTGTCACCGCCTGCATAAAGCAGCTGCCGGCGCTTCCATTGGACCTTCTTACAGCGAAGTGGCTGCAAAATATGCACCCGCTGCTGATACAACGGTTGACAGAATTGTGAAAAAAATTATTTCCGGCGGAAGCGGAATATGGGGTGCTGTACCCATGACGCCGCATCCTGCACTGACTCCCGCAGACGTAAAAGTGATGGTCACCTATATCCTTACCCTGAAAAATTAATCCATGTTGAAAAAAGTTATCGCCTTGTTCATCCTGTGCGCAGGAGTGGTTCTTGTGCACGCGCAGACAAACAATCAGCTAAGCAGTAACGAGTTTAGAGACGGATGGCGATTGTTGTTCGATGGAAAAACGCCAACGGGTTGGCATACCTACAACAAAAAATCTTTCGGACCGGCATGGAAAATCATTGATGGCAATTTGTATTGCGATTCTTCATATCATGTTCCGAAAGGCGATGAAGGTGATATCTGCACAGATGCCGTGTATGAAAACTTCGACCTGAAATATGAATGGAAGATTTCAAGAAACGGCAACAGCGGGGTTATGTTTTTGGTGCAGGAATCTCCTCAGTATGACGCTCCGTATTTAACAGGTCCTGAAATGCAGGTGCTGGATAATGATGGTCATCCCGACGGCAAAATTCATAAACACCGGGCCGGCGATCTCTATGATCTTATTGCCTCTGCCAGCGAACCCGTTCATCCCGTGGGAGAATGGAATAAGGCTGAAATCAAACTCGACCACGGATCCCTGACCCTGACCCTGAATGGAGTAATCGTCGTTGCCACTACTCTTTGGGATGCGCACTGGGACACACTGGTCTCATTCAGCAAATTCAGTAAGATGCCCGGTTTTGCAAAATTCAAATCGGGCCATATCGATCTCCAGGATCATGATGGAAATGGCGTCTGGTTCAGGAATATTCGAATTAAAACACTTTGATGAGTCAGGCCCTCATTAGATGACAGATGACAGACTGTTATCTGTTATCTGTCATCTATTTAAATCATTGGCAACCGATACCCATTAAAATATTCCTTCATTAAATATTCTTTATTCACGGATTCATCAGTGAATTGATCATTTGCCCAGCTCAGCCTCTTCCCGCTGCGGAAGCTGATATTTCCCATTTGTGCAACAGTGGCAACATGCGCACCTGCTTCAATTGAGCAATGCAGGTCCTCCATTTTTCTGGAGCGCACCACATCGATAAAATTCTTCCAGTGCATGTCCAGTCCGTTATCGCTGGGTTTTACCAGCGGTTTCGCAATTTTCATTTTGTTCATATTCTCGTCAATCACTTCCCATCCTCCCCTGCTCAGCACAAGGGTTGCATTATTTCCGATATAGGCGATGCCATGATCGCGACCATATGATCCATTGCCAATGCCCATGGCACTGTCCCAGACCAGGTTGAAATGATCGAATTCATATAATGTGGTCAACGTATCCGGCGTTTCCTGGTAGAGATCCGGATAAGCAAAATCACCACCCAGTGCTGCAATGGTTTTCGGATTACCGGCTTTCATGCCCAGCAGTCCGTAATCCAGCAAATGCACCCCCCAGTCCGTCATGAGTCCGCCGGCATAATCCCAGAACCAGCGGAAATTGAAAAGATAACGGCTGGAATTAAATTCCCTGGTACGTGCCGGACCCAGCCACATTTTATAGTCCACGCCAGGAGGTGGAGCTGTATTAGGAACTACCGGACCAGGTTTCATCCAGTCCTGGTAACACCAAACTTTCACGGTGCGGATATTTCCGAGCTGACCGCTATATACAAAATCGAGTGCATCCTGAAAATGTTTCTGGCTGCGCTGCCACTGACCACCCTGCACCGCGCGGTTATATTTTTTCTGCGCTGCGACCATAGCACGACATTCTCCAATGGAATTGCCGACAGGTTTTTCTACATACACATCTTTTCCTGCTGCACAGGCTTCCATCATGATCAGGGCATGCCAGTGATCCGGTGTACCAACGATTACTACGTCCACATCCTTATTGTCCAGCACATGGCGGTAATCGCCCGTTGTTTTTATTTTTGAAATATCAACGAGTTTCGCGAGGTCGGCCATTCTTTTGTCCAGCACGTTTTTATCCACGTCGCAAACCATCACCACCTGAACCCCCGGTTGTTTTAATGAAGAAACGAGGTCGGCCCATCCCATGCCGTTTATACCCACAACCGCTACATTGATGCGGTCACTGGCCGCCATTTTTTTTCCGAAAGCCCCGAAGGCCTGTTGCTGAAGGGCTGTTGCCAGGATGGAAGTTCCTGCGAATACACCCGCCTGACGAATAAAAGAACGTCTGCTATTCATGTTTGTATTTTTTGAGGTTGAACCATATTCACTGCACTGTATGCACCATACCATCCCGCACCGATTACCGGCGCTTTATCATTGAGGATTACTTTCACAGGCACTTTTTCCACGAGTTCCTGCATACGGTCGTTATCCAGAAGGTTTTCATAAAACCAGGAATCCCGCAACAGCGGCAATATTTTAGGTGGAATACCGCCAGCCAGTAAAAGTCCGCCGGTGGATTTCATTTTCAATATGAGGTTACAACATTCATGCGCGAGGTGGCGCAGGTATAAACGCATGGCTTCCATGCAAACCGCATCTGTTTCTTCAATGGCCGCGGCACTGATCACCGCAGAAGGATCGGAATTTTTTATTTTGTCTTCAATGGCTACAGGCACTGAGCGCTTTTTTACTTCACAGAGAAACTGAAATATAGAAAAGATCCCCGGACCGGCAATAACACTTTCCCAACTGACCACATTATATTTCCTGCGCAAAAAATCGTGTAGCTGAAGATCCTCTTCATTACGGCATGAAAAATCGCAATGCCCTCCTTCTGTGGCAAAAGGATGATGGCATTGTCCATCCCAGAACAAGCCTGCTTCACCGAGTCCGGTACCCGGTGAAAGAATGGACATATTTCCTCCTTCTTCCGGATCGCCCTCATGCAAAATGGCAAAATCACTTTCTTCCAGACCAGCCACACCATAGGCGGTCGCTTCGAGGTCGTTTAATAAAATAACCTGCGAAACGCCTGTAGCCTGGGCAATCTCGCCAGCATCCAGCCACCAGGGTAGGTTGGTGACGGTAACCCG
>DATCAO010000554.1:0-14281 GCA_036512575.1 Puia sp. | reverse complement strand
AATAATCCAGGTTCATATAATCCGGGATCAGGATCAGTTGCTTTTGCTCCACTGATTATGAATAGGTACAAAACTTCTCCGGTGGTAGGTGAACCTAATAATGCTACTGGTTCAAATGGTGCTCCTTATGCTGATTTATTGCGTGAAATAAATTTATATCATACTACTTCTTTTGGTAACGGTAATTTTCCAAATGCAGGAGATGCTGCGACACAGCAAAATATTACTGGCGCCTCAAAAGCTTGTGGTTACAGACTTGTGTTAACCGGCGGAAATATTACCACGACGCTCACGAGCGGCGGCGGATTCACCATTTCACTGGGCTGGCAGAATATCGGGCTGGCTCCGACATATGAGAATTGGAATGTGGTGTATGAATTGAGAAAAAGTGACGGTACAGTAGTCTGGAAAAACAATTCAACCTTTACCCCAAAACTCTTTATTCCACAGGGAACATCCACAACAGCTACGGACAATTTTACACTGTCTTCTGTAGCTGCGGGTACCTACAGCATGTATTTGATTATAAGGGATCCACTGTCTTATAAATCTCCACTTCAATTGGGTATCACTGGAAGAAATGCTGATGGCAGTTATCTGTTAAGAAGCAATATTACTATTGGAACCGGACCGGCAAATCAGCCGCCAACAGCTAATGCCGGCAGTGATTTGAATATTCAGCTTCCCAGTTCATCTGTGACTTTCGCAGGTTCAGGGAATGATCCGGATGGCTCGATCTCAAGCTGGGCCTGGACAAAAATAGCCGGGCCTGCAAGCGGTACTATTACTAGTCCGGCCACGGCAGGTACTACAGTTACCGGCCTGATACAGGGAGTTTATCAATATGTACTAACAGTAACAGATAATCTGGGCGCTTCAGCTATGGACACGGTTCAGGTAACCGTAAATCCGGCAGCTGCAAACCTGGCACCGATAGCCAACGCAGGTGCGGATTTAAATATTACGCTGCCGACCAATTCAGTAACGATAGACGGGTCTGCTTCTAGTGACCCGGACGGTTCAATCGCAACATTTCTATGGACTAAAATTAGTGGACCTGCCCAATTTAGTATAGGCAATACTACAACTGCCAGCACAATTGTAAACAATCTGACGGCGGGTTTGTATTCATTCCAGCTGAAAGTGACGGATAATGCAGGGGCTACAGCGCTGGATACCATCAAAGTTATGGTAAATCCTGCTATCGTCAATCAACCGCCAATTGCCAACGCCGGGCCAGATCAAAATATCACTTTGCCGACAAATTCGGTAACGATAGATGGAACGGCTTCCAGCGATCCGGATGGTTCGATCTCAACCTATCTATGGACTAAAATCAACGGACCTGCCCAACTTACTATTGGCAATACCGGATCAGCATCTACTTTGGTGAGTAACCTCACCGCAGGAATTTATACTTTTCAGCTGAAAGTAACTGACAACGGCGGCGCCATCGCGCTGGATACCATTAAGGTAAACGTAAATCCCGCCCCAGTTAATCAACTACCGGTTGCGAATGCAGGGGCAGACATTTCTATCACCTTACCTAACAATACCGCAAGTTTGAGTGCATCAGCTTCAACGGACCCTGATGGCACAATAGCTGCTTATGCCTGGAGTCAAATTTCTGGTCCGGCAACGGCAACCGTTTCAGCGGCAAATGCAGTGTCTACAGTAGTTTCCGGATTACAACAGGGTAAATATATATTTGCCGTATTGGTTACTGACAATGTTGGAGCCACTAACCTGGACTCAGTAATCGTAACAGTAAATGCCGCAGCCGATATACCCCCGACAGCAAACGCGGGAACGACAACAACCATTACATTACCCACCAATAGTACAAGTCTGGATGGCTCCCTGTCGGCAGACGCTGATGGCAGTATCACATCTTATGGGTGGACTCAGGTTTCAGGACCGTCTACGGCGACCATTTCCGCCGCCACGGCACCAGTGGCCACGGCTTCCGGTCTGATTGCCGGTCTCTATACTTTCCAGTTGACGGTTACGGACAACAGCGGGGCTATTGCCCAGGCGACCGTTAAAGTAACCGTTGTATCTTCTACACCGCAACCCCCGATTGCCAACGCAGGTTCAGATCAGTCAATCACCCTGCCTGCTAATAGTGTGGTGATAGATGGCAGCTCTTCCAGTGCTTCTGCCGGCAGCATCACAAGTTATGTTTGGACAGAAAAATCAGGTCCTACTACAATCAGCCTGAGTAATTCAGCAAAAAACACTTTGAATAATTTGCAGGCGGGTAACTATGTATTTGCCCTGACAGTAACAGATAATAATGGCGCTACAGATATGGATTCTGTAGTGATCAGAGTAAATGCTGCTGCTAATATTGCGCCGGTTGCCGATGCACGTGCAAGTGCTAACCTGGTGTTGCCAGTCAACTCGGTAACCCTGGATGGTACACATTCCTATGATCCCGATGGGAGCATCAGTACTTTTAATTGGACGCTGATTTCAGGTCCCAATACACCTACAACGTCCGGAGCCAATTCTGCAACACTCAATCTGGGCGGGCTTATCGTCGGACAGTATATTTATCAGTTAACCGTAACTGACAACAGTGGTGCAAGTTCCAGCGCCCAGGTAAAAATGATAGTTTCTGCCGCCGCCAACGTTCCACCGGTTGCGAATGCAGGACCTAATCAAAGTATTACCGCTCCTGCAAATACTGTTAGCCTTAATGGTACGGCGTCTGTTGACCCGGATGGCAGCATCACAGGCTATAGCTGGATTGCCATTTCAGGTCCCGGATCTGTAACCATCAGTAATTCCAATACAGCTACACCGGCCGTACAGGGATTGTTGACGGGTGTATATATATTTGAACTGACTGTAACAGATAACAGCGGGGCAACTGCTAAGGATCAGATGACAGTTATCGTGAATCCAAAATCGATTCTGCCGAATCAGGCACCGGTGGCTAATGCGGGAACGAATCAGACCATCACGCTACCCGAAAACAGTATAACCCTAAATGGTTCAAGTTCATTTGATCCGGATGGAACAATTGTAACTTATACCTGGTCTCAGATATCCGGACCATCGTCATCTACAATTGCAGGTGTCAATACGGCAACACCTGATATTTCTTCGCTAACCGTCGGTCAGTATGTATTCCAACTATCAGTGACTGATAACAATGGGGTATCAAATACTGATCAGGTAACGATCACGGTAAATACAGGAGTATCCAAAGTAAACCTTTTGCCGATCGCGAGTGCTGGCAGCAGTGATACCATTGCATTACCAACTAATTCCTATACGCTGGATGCGGCCGGTTCTTCTGATCCCGATGGAATCATTGCCAGTTACCAGTGGAGGCAGGTCAGCGGACCTAACACGGCAACCAGCAGCTCGATGAGCAGTGTCAGGGTTACACTGGGTGGCTTGCAGGAAGGAGTATATGAGTTCGAAGTTACCGTGGTGGATAATGCAGGAGCGACTTCGGTTTCTTCAATGACGCTTACTGTGAAACAGGGTTCCGGAATCAATAACCAGTTTGTGGTCTTCCCGAATCCTGCGCATCAGATTATAAATGCTAAAGTGACCAGTGCAATCACAGGAACCGTTAAGATTTATGTATATGACATGAATGGTAAACTGGTAGCAATAACAGAAGCTGAAAAGTATGGTGATGTGCTAATTAAAGCGATGGATGTAAGTAATCTGGCGCCAGGTATGTATACTGCACAAGTCACAATTGCCAATAGGAAAACAATGGTCACGAAGTTTATCAAATATTAGTTTTCAGGTTTTTCGGACTATCTAATGACCCGCTCAGGCGGGTCATTTTTTTATCCTGTTGGTTAGCGCCAGCCAGGTTTCCGGAAAGGTGGTGCCGTTTTCAAACGGGCTTTGTAACTGGATGATTATTGACTAGTTTTGGATGGGCAAAACCCGGACCTGCAAAACAGAATGAAAGCCCTTTACTTCATCTTATCATTCAGTATCGCGATTTTTATCTTTTCTTTCAGCGAAAAGCACAATAATGCCTACAACCAATTTTATTTTTCTGAACTCCGGAGTTTCACTATTCAACAATCTGCATTAAGGCACACTATTGACACTGTTCAACTTTCTCTGGAAGAAAGTTTGACCGAGATCAGGAAGGGCATTGAAGAATCCAGGATCAGGCTGAAAAATATTGACTTCTGGCTTCGTTATTTTGAGCCCAATGCCTATCGGAAAATCAATGGTCCTCTTCCGGTTGAATGGGAAAATGAAGTGTTTGAAAAATTTGAAAGACCGTATCGAAGGGAGGGGGCAGGTTTGTCCCTGGCCGAATTATCTTTGAATCAGCCCCAGTTAATCAGAGACTCTTTATTAGCCCTGATCGACAGAAGCCTCGAAGCAGTTAAAACCTTTGAAGCAGATTCTATAACCAGTCAGCTAAACGGGTACAGCCATTTTTTTCTGGCAAACCGGTTATTTCTGTTAAATCTGGCGGTTATCTATACAACAGGTTTTGAATGCCCTGACACATCCCGGATCATTCCAGAATTGAAATCCATGTTACAGGGAACAAAAAATATTTATGAATATTATAATCAGAGTTTTCCCGAATTCCCACTATCCGTTGAATATCTTGAATTATATCAAAAAGCCATGCGCTTTGTGAATGGTCAATCAGATTCTTTTAGCGTATTCGACCAGTTCAGTTTTATAAAAGACTTTATCAATCCGCTTTTCGGACTAAATCAGCAATTCATAAACTCATATAATGTCACATCACTTAATTTTAACGATTACACGCTAAATAATAACATTCGGTCCATTTTTGATAAGTCATTGTATACATCCCAGAGCATCAAAGGCATTTATTCAATGGTCCAGGATGAAAATACACTTCGTGAAATCAGGTATATTGGCAAACTCCTGTTTTATGATCCCATTCTGTCCGGTAATAATAAACGCAGCTGCACTTCCTGCCATAAACCAACAGAATATTTTACCGATACTACATTAAGCACGCCGCTTCAATTTGATCGTGAACATCACCTGCAGAGAAATGTGCCTACGTTAATTAATTCGATTTACAACCACCTGATCATGCTGGATGGTAAACATATTTCACTTCAGGCACAGGGAAAAGACGTGATGACCAACGCGGCTGAAATGAACAGCAACGAAAAAGAATTAATCCGGAAAGTGCTCAGCTGCAAGGAATACAGGGAAGCCTTTAAGTCTTTTTTGAAACTGACACCGGAAGAAAAGGAAATTACAATAAACCATATTACTTCGGCGATAACTTTTTATGATGGAAGCTACAGCCGGTTCTATTCCCCGTTTGACGAAGCCATGAATAATAATGCCGTAGTATCAGAAGGGGTAAAGCGTGGATTTAATCTTTTTATGAGCCGTGCAAAATGTGCTACCTGCCATTTTGTTCCCAATTTTAATGGAGTAAAACCTCCTTTTATCGGGTCAGAATTCGAAGTACTCGGCACACCTGAAGACACACTTTTTACCAGGATTAGTCCTGATAAAGGTCGTTGGGTGATCAACAATGCTCCGGAAACCATGCATGCCTTCAGAACAGGTTCGATCCGGAATGCTCAATATACCAAGCCGTATATGCATAACGGTGTTTTCAAAACCCTGGAGGAAGTGATCGAATTTTATGATGCGGGTGGAGGACAGGGTAAAAAAATGAAAGTTGACAATCAGACTCTGTCAGCCGACTCCCTGAAATTGACTGTTGCTGACAAAAAGGATCTGCTCACTTTCATGTATTCCTTGAACGAAGCCATTATTTTTGAGGAACCTCCCGTTGCGTTGCCGGCATCATCAGATAAATCACTGAATAACCGGAAATTGGGCGGTGAATATTAACTGATCCCTTAAACCTTCGCCATCATGATTGTATTTTTAAGGCCCGTACTGTTTCTTATTTTTTTTCAAATATCAATATCCGGGTCATCCCAAAGCAAAAGCGGATCTGTTTTAAATGAATCCTGGAAAGCGTCCTGGATTGCTGTGCCTGGCGAAACAACCACAGGTTATGGCGTGTACCTGTTTCGGAAATCAGTTAATCTGACGGTCAAACCGGACTCTTTTATCATTCACATTTCGGCTGACAACCGGTATAAATTATTCATAAACGAACAGCAGGTTTCGCTTGGGCCGGCAAGAGGAGACCTGGATCACTGGAATTTTGAAACCCTCGATGTTGCGCCTTTTCTGCATATTGGCGTAAATATATTTGCCTCGGAGGTTTGGAATGAAGGGGAATGGAGAGCAGAAGGTCAGATTTCACTGCGCACAGGTTTTATCATGCAGGCAGACAATGAAAATGGAAAGGATGTCAATACCGGAAAGGATTGGAAGTGCATAAGGGACCAGGCATACAGCCCACTCCCGTTCAAAATCAATGCGTATTATGTGGCCGGCCCCGGGGAAATAGTCAATTTTAATATACTTATTAATGGGTGGAAGAAATCAGCTTTTGACGACAGCCATTGGCAAAACGCTGAATCTTTCATGGAGGGTATGCCTGAAAATATTAAAGGAGGATATGGAACCATTCCGGGCTGGTTACTGAAACCTTCAGACATTCCGGCTATGGAACTAAAAAGCCAGCGTTTTGCCAAACTCATAAGTGCAGATGGCGTAAAAATATCGGACGGATTTCCTTCCATAAAAACAGCTGTGACGATTCCAGCGCATACTAACGCTATCCTGTTGCTTGATCAGGGGTTTTTAACCAATGCCTATCCTGAAATTATATTTAGCGGGGGGAAATCAGGAACGGTCTCACTGAGTTACGCAGAAGCTTTATTCACCCACTATCCGTCCAAGGGGAACCGGGATGAAACCCGGGGAAAGATATTCATCGGCCGTAAGGACAGTTTATTATCTAACGGCAACGCAGAGCAGATATTTACGACACTGACTTTCCGTACTTACCGTTTTCTACAGGTTCAGGTACATACACAGGAAGATCCGTTGACCATTGACGACCTGAATGGAACAGCAACAGGGTATCCATTTCAATTCAATGCAAATCTATCTTCAGACAATCCGGAACTCAACAGGATGCTGGATATAGGCTGGCGCACAGCACGTCTTTGCGCTATGGAAACTTATATGGATTGCCCATATTACGAACAACTACAATATATCGGGGATGCAAGAATCCAGGCCCTCATTTCTCTTTTTAACAGCGGAGATGAACGCTTATTAAGAAATGCAATGAATGAAATGGATAATTCCAGACGACCTGAAGGCGTTACTTTAAGCAGACACCCTTCACAAACTCCCCAATATATCCCTACATTTTCTTTTTGGTATATAGGAATGCTTCATGATTATATGATGTATGGACGAGACAGTTCTTTTATAATAAATAAACTATCTGGGGAAAGACAGATTTTACAATATTTTAAAAATTATCAACAGCCTGATGGTTCTTTAAAAGGAGTTCCATACTGGATGTTTACGGACTGGGTGGAAACTAATGGGTGGAAATCCGGAGTGGGTCCCATTGGAAAAGATGGAAGCTCTTCTTTACTCGACCTTCAGCTCTTATGGGCATATCAGCTGGCAGCTGATCTGGAATCCAGATATGGAATGTCTTCTATGGCCTCAATGTATATTAAACAAGCAGATCAATTAAAAAAAACCATAATAAATAAATACTGGGATAATTCCCGCAATATGTTTTCAGATGTTCCGGAAAAAAATATCTATTCGCAACATGCAAATATATTGGCTATCCTCACCGGCTCAGTCGATCAAAAAAATGAATCAGCTTTGGCAAAATTGATGCTTTCCGATACTGGCCTTGCACAGGCTTCCATCTATTTTAAGTATTATTTGCATATCGCATTGATCAAAGCCGGACTGGGTAATGATTACCTGAATTGGCTTGGTCTGTGGCGGGATAATATCAAAATGGGTATGACAACCTGGGCGGAAATTCCAGACATTAATAATGCTCGTTCAGATTGCCACGCATGGGGCGCAAGTCCGAACATAGAATTTTTTAGAACAATTCTCGGCATTGACAGCAAAGCGCCAGGATTTGCAAGGGTAAAAATTGAGCCACATCTGGGTGCATTGAAACATATTGAAGGAGAAATTCCCCATCCAAATGGTAAAATTAAAGCAGGATACCATCTGGAATCAGGTCAATGGCAAATTAAGATTGACCTGCCGGATTATACTGAAGGCGAATTCATTTGGCAGGGGAAAACCTATCTGTTGAATAAAGGAGAAAATAAATTTAAATTTAAAAGTTAATACACAAATGTTGACGTTAACTATCGGCTATCCGATCCTCTATACTGAGATTAAATTATACTATCTTCATTTAGATAACGTTAAATAATATGAGTAACCCCGGGCAACGTATTTGAATATTATTAAAACATGGCAAATAAGTTATTTGATCCCCGTCATGGCAAATCCTTTAATCAGGGATTTCGAGCCAGACGCTTTGAATTTTTTAAGTCTTTATTGAAAAAAATAGATCAGGGAAAACCAATAAAAATCCTGGATGTTGGCGGAACGCAAATCTATTGGGAACGAATGGATTTTTCCGGGCATGATAATGTATTCATTACCTTATTAAATCTGGATCTTGCACCGGTGAGTAATGCAAATTTCTCCAGCATAAAGGGAGATGCCTGCAATCTGAGTGAATTTGAAGATGATCATTTTGACATTGTTTTTTCCAATTCCGTTATAGAACATCTTTTCACACTTGAAAACCAACAAAAAATGGCCAATGAGGTGAGAAGAGTGGGAAAGAATTATTATGTACAATCCCCCAATTTTTACTTTCCCATTGAACCTCACTGGTTATTTCCCTTTTTTCAATTTTTTCCTTTTGGGATGCGGGTGTGGCTTACAAGAAATTTTAACCTGGGGCATTATACAAAGTCAACGTCCAAAGCAGATGCCGTTTTACGGGTAAAAGAAGTCCAGTTATTGACGGAAAAACAAATGCGATCGCTTTTTCCGGATGGAGATGTATATCGGGAACGTTTTTTTGGTTTAAAAAAATCCATTACGATGTACTCTTTTAAAGGTGAAATCAACAGAGGATAGTCATCGAATGCACCTATTTTCAGAAACACAATAACCTCGTAAAAAACCCATAGATGGATTTGAAATGTATGATCTGCGGATCGCCACTGTACAATACAGACCGTTGCATTAGTGAATTCAGCTACCATTGCTCCTCCGAAGACGCCAGGTTTTGGGACTGTGAACGGGGCAGTAAGGAAGAAAAAAATGCGAAGGATCACTGGGAACTTTCCAGGCAGGAGATTCCAAATAAAACCAGTAACAACATCCCTGACAAGTGAATTGTCAAAGATGAGTTCCATTTCGAATGATTCCCTCAAGAATCAGAACCGAGCCAATACCCAGCGTGTAGCAGATCATATCTCCCCAGGAGAAATAGTTACCCAACAGGATATACGGAATTGAACTGTGGCGCAAGCCCAGTTGGTCGGCAAGATGAATATATTGTAGTAATTCAACCGCATAGGAAAAGAGCAGAACAGAGATGCAGCTCCTGTTAACGCTCAGATGGGTGAAACTCCGAAGAATATTATACAACAGGATGACGACCAGGAAATCACCTCCATAAGGGCGAATAATCCGGTCTTTTGCATAACAGGCGATCAGAATCTCAGTGGTCAATAACAGCAGGGCAAAAAGAAAATATTTTTTATTGAATTGGAAATAAACTGAATGTGTTTTCATGTGCCTCAGGTACTTTTGCAGGTTATAAAGATTCCAGTTTTTGGATTTTCCGGTAGCAAATCGTTAATGGAATCAGTCCGATCAGTCCGAAGCTGCAATCGATTAACCGCCAGAATACGGGTATGCCCCGGATCATTCCGGCTGTAAAAGCCAATGGAAAAACCATGATGCAGGCAATTCGTCCAAATTGAACAACCCATTTGTTTCGCACCGGATCCTGTAAAACGCCGATAAAAGCGACAGCAATCACCAGGTGTGCAAATGCCAGCCAGTCATATCCATAAGCAAGGAATGGATATTTTACATTGGTATCCCGGAGGGCATTGTACACTTTATGAATCCAGAAGGAAAATGAATTATTGTATTTAAAAAAGTAATCATCCAGCCAAGCCAGTTCTGATTCCAGGCCAAAAGCGGTGCCCCCGCTCAAAATAAGCGCCGTTATAAACAACAGTGTCCAGTTGCGAATTGATTTTCTGAGTAAGATTTCAGATTTCATTGCTTTATATTGTCCTGACTGAATGATTACTAACTAGATATTTAATAATTAAATTTCCACACTTCCAGACTTTCAGACTTCCAAACTGGCTCTCCCGTACCAATTCACTTTCTTGCTCGCCTGCATAGTGATGGCCAGGATGATGAATAGGCCAATACTTCCCACCAGCAGTGCTGTATCTTCAAGCCTGATCAGAACAAATATAAATCCATACAGCAGGGTCAGTACGCCGCTAAAAATGCCAGCGGACTTCCAGCTCCGGAAATGGTTTTTAGCATAGAAGCCGATGAGCCCTATAGTACTAATGGACGCGATCAGGTAGGCATAATCAAATGGTATAAATTCACTGATCGCCAGTAAGAGGCTGTAGAAAATAACCAATCCGAGACCGATCAACACATACTGAACCGGATGTATTGGTTTTTGCTGCAGGAGTTCGATAATGAAAAACAGGGAGAAGGTAAGTCCGATCACGAGAATGGCATATTTGACAGAACGGTTGGTCTTCGCATACTGATCGGCCGGCTGGACCATGGTAACTCCAAATGCCAGGGACGACTCCTCAAATTTGAAATCCCTCAGCACTGTTCCAAAAGGAAGATTGGCCTTATTAAATGCCCAACTGGCTGAAAAACCCTTGTCTGAAATCATTCTGGCGCCGGGCAGGTTGTTGCCGTCGAAACTCGGGTTAGGCCATGTAGATTGTAATGAAAATTTGCTGTTGCCACTGAGTGGTACAAAATGAAGCATACTGCTCCCTTTTAGTTTTATATTCATATGATAGGACAGGGGTTTACCTAAATCGGCCGCGGTAATGGCGATGGGAGCAGACAACCCCTTTTCATTGATTTCATTTCCTGGAAGTCCCGGAGAAAGTTCATTATCGCTACCATTGAACCAGATGATCATTTTTTCTTCTATTCCCTTGAAATCCGAAATGCCAAAACAAATCCTGGCATCCGGCCACTGTATCCGTTCCAGCGCTATGTCCTTAGGAACCTGCAAAATAAAATCACCCTTATCTGAAATGACTGCACGGTATAACAGCACTTTATAAATGGATCTCAGCCTGGTTTCTGTCTCCACATTTCCAGAGACCTGCTTTTCATCGGGAATAATCAGCAGATGCTGTTTGATTTCCACAGGTTTGTTATAAGCATCCTGGCCAATGGTTGTGTAGGGCAGGTAAATATAAGGTCCTGTGAGGGTCTGTGCTTCAGCCCAGCGGCTGTTCACTTCTTTCACAACCGATTCCTGCCTGGCCTGCCTTTCTTCAACGAGGTTGTTGATAAAAAGGGTAGGGATCATCATCACCCCGATGAGGACGGCAGTAATGATTCCTTTGAAAAGAATTTTGTTGGAAGGATTCTGGCTGAACTCAAAAGAGGATTGTTCCGGATTGTTTGTTGGTTCCATACTGTTGTGTTGATTTGGTAAAAAATCTATTGATGAATGATAAAAATAAATTTGCATTTGGGGCTTTGAAAGCAATAAGGAAATCAGGGATATCACAAATAACACACCGCTTGTGCCGCCGAGGGCTTTAAGCGTATCCATCCACCGGTCCTGTGGATTTCGGAAGATTAAAAACAATGGAATCGCACCTATAATACCATATACCAGAGCACAGGCTGCACAAATCAGCATGACAACTATGAACAGGTCAGCAAATGAGGCTTTTCGTCTCCTTACAAAGGGTAACGATAAAAACAGGACGACCAGCACAGGTAAACTTCCAACCGCAGCGCCAAAAATTCCAGGGACAATTATCCATGCATCAGTTGAATGAAACCCGATAAGCCAGATTAACAAGCCGGCGTCGAATATGATATTGGATAAAAACCATATCGTCGCTGCTAATCGTAAAGTTTCTGTTTTATTCTTCATATTAAAAGTACTTTGAAATACAAAGTATATAGTCAAAAAAAATCACTCCATAGACCTGATCATTTTTTCCAGTGCATCCAGGTGGCTTTTAAAAGCTTTCTTGCCGGAATGGGTCAGCGCATAGGTCGTGTTGGTCTTCCTGCCGATAAATCCTTTTTCAACCAGGATATAGCCCGCTTCTTCAAGCGTTTTGAGGTGACTGGCCAGGTTACCGTCAGTTACCCGGATCAGTTCCTTGAGATCATTGAAATTGGACCGGTTGTTCATAATCAATGCGCTCATAATACCCAGGCGGATGCGACTGTCAAAAACCTTGTTCAATTGTTCGATCGGATTTTTCATGTACTAATCTGTGTTGACTTCATGACGGATGGGTCCGGTACCGGTTTGATTTTCACGTTCGTATTTCCACCACATCGCCACACCATATACAATATGAAGCAATCCAAAACCCAGGGACCAGAAGAGGATCTCTTCATGAAGTATCCATAGGTTCATAATGCCAAGAATAATTTCTCCGTACCCGAGCCACCTCACTTCACCCATCGTGTATTTGCTTCCGTTCAGCAGGGCCAGTCCGTAAAAAATCAGTGCGGCCGGGGCGAGTAATTCGTATAGTTTCAGATCGACCAGCCTCCAGATGAAAAAGCCGCCAACGACCATGGGAAGCATCGTATTCCACATCAGCCTGCGGGCCGTAGAACCCCAGATGGCTACACCCTGCTTCCTGCTTTTGAGATAGGTAAAGAATATGGCCAATACCAATGCTGCTGAAAAAGTAAAAATGGCGATCAGCATCAGGTCGATCTTTAACATGAACGGGTAAGCCGTATTCCGCAGATAATCTACATTATAATAATGCTGGATGCTTTTTTGGGCGAATCCTGCCCCGATCAATGCGCAAACGCCTGCCGAAATCCCGCTCCAGCCACTGAGGCTGATAAAACGACTGCTTCGTTCCATCATTCTTTTGATGTCCTGTAAGGTTTCGAGATCCCGGTTTGTATTCGGCATATGGAAAGTACTTTGAGAAACAAAGTAAATACATAAATCGGTTAACTGCAAATATTTTCTCCCTGATAAGTTTATTTCTGAAATACCGCAGGGAGCGACATATGGAGAAACCGGAAGATATGAAGATTGACTTTCCCAAACCGGGAAGATCCGGGGCAGACTGCCGAATCCCTGCGAACAAAACGTTATTTTAATTTCTTTAGCCGGCTCAGCACCATCCGGCTTTTGCATTTGCGAAAAAATGTATATTTTCAACCGCACCGGAAACCTTCAGTATGAAAAAAATCACGCTCCTTTCACTGGTTATCATGTTCTTCTTCTCCTGCACCAAGGATTCAGTAACTACACCTTCCATCAATATCGCGAATCTTCCCAAGGCCTATACACGTTACTACGCAAGCGACCACAAGATATCTTACCGCGTCTATAAATATGATTCCAATGATAATCTGGCCGGCATTACGCTCAGGACGAATGACACGGTGGGTGGAACTGTAAACGTTGATTCCGGGTCTTACTATTTTAATGTAAACCGAACCGCCAACCTGCCGACCGGTTATACCTCGATTTACAGGAAGTCTACCGACACCAAAGCGCAGGTGGAAACCCACAGTTTATTTTTTAACAGCCAGAAACAGGTTGTGAAAGATTCTGGGCTGGCGGTCATTTCCGGAGATAATCCCAATCCGCCAACAAAATATTATACCTATACCGGCAGTACGGTAGCCCGGGATTCCTGGATGCATTCCGCGGCAGGATGGAATATGTTTTTAATCGACAGTCTGTTTACATACAGCGGGAATGTGATGCACTATGCCCAATATTCCAATGGGGGTTCCGGAAACAACTGGGTGGTATCGGGCCAATGGTGGGTGGGCGTGTATGCTCCCGAAGCGAACCCATTTTACGACAAAGGTCTGTCGTACAGTTTTGGCGGTTATTTACTGCTGGAGGGTATTGAAGATTTCCTTTCACAAAATATAGCGAACGATATCGGTTTTACTTTTTTGACCGACAGCAAGGGGAGGGTCGTCTCAGGCACCGCACCGGATGGCAGTTATATGCTGGTTACTTATCAATAGGTTCAGATACTATAAAGAACCTCCTTCCACCATGATGGCATCAATCACCAGTTCCTTGGTGGAG
>DATCAO010000553.1:0-8486 GCA_036512575.1 Puia sp. | reverse complement strand
GCCCGGGTTGTGATCGCCAGAAACGGTACCGAAGCCGTTGAACAGGTAAAAAAACAAAGGTTTAATTGTGTGATCATGGACGTACAGATGCCCGAAATGGATGGCATCCAGGCCACCATGCAGATCCGCAACCTCGAAGATCCCCTGATTTCCACAATACCCATTATAGCGCTTACTGCCAACTGCCAGGAAGAGGACCTGCTGAAATACGAGCAGGCCGGCATGGACGATTACCTCGCCAAACCCATTGTGGAAGCACAATTGATCGATGCGATCCTGAGTAATTCTGTAAATGGAAAACATGAAACTCCAGGTGCCGCAGCACCCGATAACAACAAACTCTACGACCTCACGATGATCCGTTCCGTCTCGGGCGGAGATGAGGTCTTCATCAAAAAGATGATCGGGCTTTTTATTGAAACCGTTCCGCAGAATGTTCAGGAGCTGGTGGATGCCACCGGTCTGAAGAATTGGGAACAGGTAGCTAAAATGGCCCACAAATTAAAATCCACCATCGATTCGATGGGCATCCGCAGTCTCCACGATCAGATACGTAAAGTTGAACTTCAGGCAAAGAATGGAGAACATCCGGACCAGATGCCTGATATGGTCAGGCAGGTGGAGTCGGTGGTTTCTGTTTGTATTCAGCAGCTGCGCAATGAGGTTGACGGTTGACGGTTGGCGGTTGGCGGTTGGCGGTTGGCGGATCCCGTATCGAACCACGACTAACGATCCACATCCCTTATCCACATCTTTCCCAAACACGAGTCCGGTTTCCCATATTGGGAACAGCC
The DNA here is from genome assembly GCA_036512575.1 of Puia sp. GTDB lineage: Bacteria > Bacteroidota > Bacteroidia > Chitinophagales > Chitinophagaceae > Puia. The sequence goes on along the minus strand of DATCAO010000553.1, from coordinate 7,692 downwards.
TTATGGATCAGTCGATTATAATGGTTTGAAAATGAGATGGTTATTATGATAGAAAATCCGGCACTCTTTTCGAATTACTCTGCCAATAACTTACAACCCATGCGTTTACAAGAAAAGTCGGGCATATTCATCGTAGAAGACAACCTGCTGTATCAGCAGCTGATCGCCCGCGAACTGGAGGACTTCGGAGGTCCCCTGTATTTCTACACAACCGGTGAACATTGTATTGCCAACCTCTGCCGCCGCCCTTCCATCGTCGTTCTGGATTATAACCTGGACGGGGAAATTAACGGTCTGGAGGCCCTTGAAGAAATCCGCAGATTTGATCCTTCCATTTTCGTGGTGCTGTTCTCCAGCCAGAAAGAAGTGTATAGCCATGAGAACCAGCGGCGTTACGGTTCATTCGACTTCCTTGAGAAAAAGGAACAGTCATTCCCGCTGTTAAAAGGTCTGCTGAAAGCGAAGGTCACGGTGTGATAAACGTCCGGTGAATCAAATGATGATTCGGTCTGATTCTTTAGTGATGACAAAAAAGTAAACGCCACTCCTTCGCCACTGCCTCACCACTTGGGTCTAAGTGATCTACCTAAGATAAAGCGCAGTTTTGACGCAATCTTTTAGCCTTGTGCTTCAAGCCTTATGCCTTAAGCCTTACGACTTGAGGTTCCAGTCTATCCAGGAACCCTGGAAATATACTTCTCGATCTGTTTGATCTGATCCACGATCTGTGGGGTGGTAGGTTTTAAATTCTTTGCTTTCCTGAAGAATTCCTTTGAAGCCCGGAATTCTCTTTTGGTCATCATGATGGAGCAGAGCTGCAGGTAGGCAGCAGCCTGGTTTTCTTTATCGGGAAGTCCCTTGCTCAAAGCCTGACGGATGAGACCTTCTGCCTTACGGATATCATTTTTCTGCATAGCCAGCATACCCATTTGTAAAAGACTGGCGCCCTCGGCTTCTTTCATCGGCATTCCCAGGTCAAGACCCTTGCGCATATTCACTTCGGCTCCGTCGAAATCCTGTTTCATCATGGCGATATTACCCTTGAGGGTATAATATACCGAACGGATGGGCTTATAGAGCAGTCCGGGAAATTTGATCGTACCCAATACTTTTTCAGCGCCTTCCATATTGCCGGCTTCCATATGTTCCTGGATCAGTCGGAGCGGACCGAAAAAGAAGTGACCCGCGATGAGCACCACACCGATCAGGTAGGGAAGAAATGCCGGCCAGAAACTACTATATATATTCGTGACAATGCCGATGACGATCAGGGCGATGCCGATAGCCAAACGATATCTGATGATAATGCTGTAAAACTTCATAACCTCAAATTTGGGCTGCAAAGATAGGCAGGATTCACCGATCGGAAGGAAGGCAAATTATTGGGTTCTGGCCTTAGAATTTGTCGTCGTTAACCTCGATCCAGTATCCGTCGGGATCCTGCAGGTAGATCTGGTTCACCTTATCGGGACGCAGGGCAATTTTATTCGGCTCACCACCAAAATTGCCGTATTTGATTCCGATTTTATCGAGGTGTTTCATAAAATCAGGCAGGGAAGAAACCGCAAAGGCCAGATGAATATTTACATCGTGGGGAATATCTTCTTTTGCGCCACTGACTACATGCAGTTCACTGTGCTCGCCCATCTTGAACCAGCTGTGGCGGCTGTCATGAAAAGGTTCGGGAATGGGTTCCAGCATCATCACTTTGGAATAGAATTCCGTACCCCTGGCCAGGTCTGTTACATAAATGGTGGTATGATTAAAATGGGGTTTGTCCTGCGCGCGGATCTGCTGGGAAAGGCTGAGGATCATAAAACAAGAAGCGATTTTGAGCAAATTTTTCATTGATGGCATTTGAAATATGAAGTTAGGGAGAAAGCGATTCTTGTTGCAGAAAATCTTACTTTTGCAACCTTCAATTGAAGCCGGTCCCGTAGTTCAATGGATAGAATAGAAGTTTCCTAAACTTTTGATGCAGGTTCGATTCCTGCCGGGACTACTTTTAATAATAAAACCAAGGACAGAAAATAAATCAAAGTAAATGGTGGTTTAGCTTTGATAAATATTGCAATATGAATGTCTCAAAATTCACGTTTCAAATATTAGTTTTTAATGTATGTTGAAGATCCTGAACCAGCCGAACCACTAAAATCATAAGAAAATATCAAAGTGTCTCTAGTTATTGAATAATATGTAATAGAGTCTGTCTGGCTAGTAGTTTTATAATAACGGATGCGATTTATGTTTTCCCCCAAAAGATCTTTTGCTATTGATGTGGTATAAGTCCCTGATTCAACTATTAGGTTATTTATTTTTAGAACCCAACCGGTATTTGTAAATGTCAAGGACTTGCTTATTCCGGAATTTATAGGAGTCAAAGGATTTAATGGTCCTGGAGCACCATCATTAAATGTTGATACCCAATTCCAATTTCCTACCAGAATAGGCGGTGAAATATTTGATTTCTTGCAACTTATAGAAACTGTTATTGCAAAAAAAAGTATTGTCAACTTTTTTTTCATTAAATCCTTTTTTTAGTAATGACTTAGAAAACGCTGATGACGTTGCTTTAAGACTTTTTAGAATTTAAAAAACAGCGAAATATTGCAAATACTCTAGTCCGCAGAAATTTTAAAGATAAAGAAACAATCTGCATTTACTGTTTAAAATTGCACGATTTTATATATCAGGATGCTCATAACCAGTTGATTTATAGACTAACATAGAAAGGTATTCGCAAAATCAACATATAAAAAGTTTGAGCCATTCTGAAGCCTACCCGATTTTAGGACAGTGCTAATTTAGATTTTCTCCATTCTTGGCAATTCCACGGAAACGGATTTTTTGTACCCGACTGGGGGTACAAAGCAGAGCGATTCATTGTTTCTTTCCACATTTATTCCATCTACTCATGTTGCACAAATATGTGATCATGAAAAAGGGAAATTGCAGAGTGTGTACAGAGCCTCTGTAAAATTTATTTTTCCCCTGAATTAAGCGGTTTGATCTGAAAATTGACCTCTCAATAGTCAAAAACCAGCTTTTTTTTGAGTTGGAAACCAGGTGGCTTCGGGATTCCTTCGGAATTTCTTTGTACATCCTTCGGGAATCCTTCGGGAGTTCCCGAAGGTTTCAGGAAGGATTCCCGAAAGATTCCCGAAGAAAACAATAAAAAAACAGGAAACAGATACGAAGAATATTTATTTCACAGAGGCTCTGTACACACTCTGCAATTTAGCTTTTCTACAACCCCATTTTTGTGATCAACAGGGTTTCAGGCACCGGTAATGATTGGCTACGAAGAATAATATTCTGAATCATCCCCTAGAAGCTTGCAGATACTTCTGTTGACGATGAAATCATTTTTTAAAATGAAAGATCCAAACTATGGGAACAATTACTGGAGAAGTATTAGGTGGTTTCCCCGACAGCCCTCTTAGTTATTTATTATCGGGGGAACTACTTAAAAAGCAGTTTTTTCGACATGTAATCGTCTTTAATCAGTTGATTGTTAAATCATAAAAAGTGGAGATTTGCAAAAACCAGGCATATAAAGTTCGAACTGCGGCTACGCAGGTCAACTAAAATAATGATCAAAAAAACCTGACCCGCGTGATATGCTGCATTGGCGGGCAAAGTCAATCTGAGCGTAGGCTGTCTTCGCCAGCCGAAGCTCATTCTGAGCGCAGGCTGGTCACCGGATTTGCAATCGCTGCTTTAATTGCCTGAAAACTCACGGTGATCAGTGCGATGGCGATGGTCAGCAAACCCGCAAAGGCAAATACCCACCAACTGATATCGATCCGGTAAGCAAAACTTTGCAGCCATTTATTCATCATCCACCATCCCACGGGGAAGGCAATCACGAAGGCGATCAGCACCAGTTTGATGAAATCCTTCGAGATCATGGCCACGATTTCACCCACACTTGCACCGAGCACTTTTCTTACACCAATTTCTTTTATACGTTGTTCGGCGGCATAGGTAACCAGTCCAAACAGGCCGAGGCACGCGATAAAAATCGCGAAGATGGCGAAAGTGATAAATAATTTTCCTGTCCGCTGCTCCGCATCGTAGATTTTATTGAAGTCAGCATCCAGAAAGGTATAGCTGAACAGCTGGCCCGGGCCCAAACTATTCCATTTCTTCTCTGCTTCGCTAAGAAGTGCAGGAATATTTTTGGTGTTGATGCATAGGGCGACCCTGCCATAATCTTCACCCAGTTCCATCACCAGTGGACCCACTTTATCGTGCATAGAGTTGAAATTAAAATCTTTCACCACACCGATGATATGAAATGGCTTCGACGCGAAGCCCCCGCTGGCGTTATAACCCGAGGGGCGGTATAAGGTTTCCGTCAGCGGATTTTTAAATCCCAGGTTCTTCGCTGCTGTTTCGTTGATGATCACGGCCGATGAATCGGTGAGGAAATCTTTCGAGAAATTTCTGCCTGCAGCCATCTGCATGCCCATCGTCGGAATATAATTCTGGTCGCCATAGATATCTGTCATGATGTTCACCTGTTTCGCATCCAGCGTCGGATCTTTGAACCAGCCATTTTGACTATAGCTGTTATCCGTTGGCAGTGATCCGGCAATGGCAGCGCTTTGTACACCGGATATTTTCAGCAAATCCTGCCGGAAGGATTTTATTTTTTTATCGAGCGCATAAGTGTTATTGATCACCAGCACCTGGTCGCGGTTATAACCAATTTCCCTGCTCCGCAGAAAGTTCAGCTGGTTGTAAATAACCATGGTGCCGATAATTAGGGAGACGGAAATGAAGAACTGGAAGACAACCAGTCCGCTTCTCAGCCAGCTGCTCCTGAACCCCTTCGCTACTTTGCCTTTCAGCACCTCTACCGGTTGAAAAGAGGAAAGATAAAAGGCGGGATAACTTCCCGCAACGCAACCCACGACAAAAATCAATGCGACAAGCAGGGGCAGGAGCCAGGTGGAAAACAATGTCCACACACGCATCTCTTTTCCCGCAAGCTGGTTGAATAAGGGCAATAACAAAGCAGCGATGCCTATGGCGAGTACCAGTGAAAAGAAACTGGTCATTACGGATTCAGTCAGAAATTGGGTAATGAGGTGAGACCTTAAGGATCCCGCAACCTTTCTGATGCCCACTTCTTTTGCCCGGTTGGCGGAGCGGGCGGTCGAGAGGTTCATAAAATTCACACAGGCGATCAGCAGAATGAAAAGGGCAATGATGGAAAAAATATACACATAGGTGATATTTCCGTTTGCTTCAAATTCATAAGATTTGTTCGACTTCAGGTGGATATCTGTCATCGGCATCACGGGGTAAACAAAATGGTTACCGCTGTTTCTCAGATCCGTTGCCTTCACGTGCAGGAGTTGTTCCAGTTGCTTCGCGAGATAATTGTCGATCGTCGCATCAACTGCTTTCTGCAGGGTTGCTTTGGTTACTCCCGGTCTTACCAGAACATAGGATGGGTAGTTGTTGCTCAGCCAGTCGCCCTGATCATCGTGATAGGTATCACGTATCGGCCGGATAAAGCTGAAATGAAAGTGTGACTGCGGCGGAATGTCCTGGATGACGCCGGTGATTTTGCAGTTTACGGAATTGTCAACGTATAAAGTTTTGCCGACAACATGGGTTGAATTGAAATATTTTCTGGCCGTGGTTTCGTCGATGACGATGGAATTGGGTTCATTCAATGCCGTCAGCCGGTTGCCCTCGATCATCGGAATAGAAAATACCTGGAAGAAAGTGGAATCGGCAAAGACAGCGTTTTTATTGGGAATGTTCTGATTGTCCTTCTTGATTAATATATCTCCAAAATTCCGGAGACGGGCATACTGTACAATAAAGGGATAATCTTTCTTCAGCGTGGGCATCAGGGGCGCCGGACTGACGGCAGAGGTAAACTGGGTTCCGTTAAAAGAGATATCGGCGTCAACCCGGTAAATGTTTTCCGACTGCGCGTTATACTTATCATAACTCAGTTCATCCTTTACATAGAGTACAATCAAAAGACAAACGGCAAGTCCGACCGAAAGGCCGGCGATATTGATGGCGGAAAAAACCTTGTTCTTCCACAAATTGCGCAGGGCTACTTTTAAGAAATTTTTGAACATGCTTCGTTATTTTGGGTTTTGGCGATTAGGGGGAACGGAGATAGCTGGTGAATGTCCTAAAAATGTGCCGTCTTGGTGATTGGTTGATATTCAACAGCCTAATATCATTTCAACACGCGAAACTGTTCGAATATGATACAGCCCATGTGCGGTTATTTTTATTAAAGACGAGACCCTGCCGGTGCAGCAAAATTAGTATCTTAGGAATTACAATTTCTGTGATACGAAAATGATCAGTCTAAAGATCGTACTATGACGGTTGAATCCTGCATACCCGTGATTCCCAGCGCCGATCTCGAGAAAAGTCTGCGCTTTTGGGTTGAGGGTGTCGGTCTGACCATGGACAGAGAAATGAGACGTGATGGCAAACTGATCGGCTGCATGGTTCATAACGAACAACTTTACTTCTGGCTCAACCAGAGAGCAGGGACGCAAATCAAACCAGAAGACTATCATGGCATCCGGCTTTACTGGTCACCGGCCGATATTCATGAGACGAGGGAGCGTTTGAAGCAATTGGGATACCCTGTGTCAGAAATCGTAGACAGGGACTATGGGCAGACGGAATTCTTCCTTACTGACGATGACGGTTACTCCCATTGTTTCGGAGTTGCTACAAAGGCATAGCATATATTAGTTCAATAATGGACGCTTCTGTAGAAACAGATATCGTAGTGATGTTAAGGCATTTGGTTATGTCCCTGAAAGTCTTTGCAAAGACCCACGAAGTAAATCTGCTGTTCCAGTCAAAGCGCGGGAAAATAGTTCTGTCTTATGATCCTGAAGAAATAGTACATGTCATTGTTACATTAATATGCAGGGCTGTAATATATACACCGCCCAATCAGACCATTTCGCTTGCTTGTTCATTGACTGAGGAAGCAGAAAGAAAAATTCTTAAAATAAATATTTCTATAACGGGGATTAATTTATTTTGGATCAGCCAGGTCACACAGGATATCAAACAAAGTATAACCGTGCAGTCCACTCCTGATGGTGGGACGAGGTATTCTTTGGAATGGCCATTTATGAAGACGATGTCTTCGGCTATGGAAACGAACAGGAACCCCGGGAATTACCATCAGAATCTCCCGAGTTTTTATTCAGAGATACGGAAACAACTTCAGTCACATTTTACAAAATCAGATAAGCTGCTGGCTGCGCTTGTTTCCCGGCATCCGAAAGATGCTGTTTTTCTTCAGAAGGTCAATTTTCTGATTCTTACAAATATTGATAAAGACGGTTTTAATGCGAATCACCTTAGCACAGCATTAGGTATGAGTCGAACTCAACTATACCGTACACTGCACCCAATAATCCGGCAGGCACCAGGTATTTATATTCGGACAATGCGAATTCAAAAGGCTAAAGAATTAATGGAAACTACAGATATGCGTATCGGGGAGGTTGCATTTAATACTGGTTTCCAAACTCCCAGTCATTTTACGCGGGTATTTATTAAACATTACGGGGTAAGACCTTCTGTTTTCCGCCGGAATACAAAAATGTAACAAACAGACAAAAGATTGCAACAACTGGATTAACAACTGGGCAGTTCCCGCGTATATCTTTATAAAAAATT
>DATCAO010000552.1:0-2467 GCA_036512575.1 Puia sp. | reverse complement strand
AACCGACCACTTCGTCAATCACCATCTGCAGATCCATATAAGTGAAGAGCGCGGCCAGCGCAATAACACCCTGGTGATTGGCGCGGGTGAATGAGTGCATTTTCTCAACCGGAACCTGTTGTATCGGAATCCCGCGTTTTTCAGCAAGCTTACGGATCTCGCCAATGGATTCGCCACTCACGTTTCGCTGAAATAAAATTTTGTCGATGGCCCTGCCGGCCTGAAGCGCTTCTACCAGCGGCTGCCTTCCTATAATGAGGTCAGATGCTTTCAATGACTATCTTTTTATCTTATTTTCCTGAAACATCAGCCGGATCTGCTGAATGGCAGCTACCGACATGGCGTCTGTAATTTCACCAGTTTCCTGCATTTTGACCAGTTCATCAAAAGGAAGTTTTTTTATGCATAGTTGTTCCGTATCCTCAGGTGCAGGCACCCGTTGTTCCAATTCCCTGGCCATATAAATGACCGACATTTCATCGCTGACCGAATTGGAAAGATGCAGCGTACATATCTTTGTCCAGTTTTTAGCAACCAGTCCGGTTTCCTCAAGCAGTTCCCTCTTTGCTGCATCCAGCGGATCTTCATCCATCCTGCCACCACCTTCCGGAATTTCCCAACTGTACAGATCGAGTGGAAAACGGTATTGACCAACCAGCCAGCTGTTCCATTCCGCATCAAAGGGAATAACACCCACAGCAATATGTTTGAAATGAACCTTTCCGTAGATCCCATTTCCGCCTGAGGGGTTGATCACTTTGAATTCGGTGAGGCGGATCCACGGATTGTCATAAACCGTATGAGAATCCAGGATGGTCCAGGGGTTGTCGTGGTTGTTCATGACCCGAATTTAATTGTAAATTGACAATTAAAATAAAAAGGGCCAGCGCGAGCGCTGACCCTGTACGAAAATTTAGCCCTTATTATTTTATTTTAAATGCCTGTTTCACTTTCTTCACATAATCCAGCTTCTCCCAGGTAAACAATTCCACTTTTTTCCTGATGCTTTTCCCATCGGGAGATACAAAGGTTTTCTCAACCAATTCAGGTTTCCGGCCCATATGCCCGTATGCTGCGGTCTCGCTGTAAATCGGATTGCGCAATTTCAGGCGTTGCTCGATAAAATAAGGGCGCATGTCAAATATCTGCTCCACTATTTTGCCGATTTCGCCATCAGTCATATCCACTGTGGCAGTGCCGTATGTATTCACATATATAGATGTCGGCTGCGCTACACCGATAGCATAGGAAACCTGTACCAAAACTTCTTTCGCAAGACCGGCGGCGACCAGGTTCTTGGCTATATGGCGCGTAGCATATGCTGCACTGCGGTCTACCTTGGAAGGATCCTTGCCACTGAAAGCGCCGCCACCGTGGGCACCTTTTCCACCGTAAGTGTCTACAATGATCTTACGGCCTGTCAGCCCGGTATCCCCGTGCGGACCACCAATTACAAATTTTCCGGTAGGATTAATATGGTACTTGATTTTATCATTAAATAAATGACCATATTTCTTATACTTTGATTTAACGCGGGGGATTAAAATGGATACAATATCTTTTTTGATTTTAGCCAGCATTTTTGCTTCAGCGTCAAAATCATCATGCTGGGTTGAGATCACAATCGCTTCGATGCGCACCGGATTGTTCTGGTCATCGTATTCCAGGGTCACCTGGCTCTTGGCATCCGGACGCAGGTATTTAATTTCTTTATTCTCCCTTCTGAGGGCAGCCAGCTCGATGAGGAGTTTGTGGGCCAGGTCTAAGGCCAGCGGCATATAATCTTCTGTTTCATGACTGGCATAACCAAACATCATCCCCTGATCGCCCGCACCCTGTTCTTCCTTTTTAGAACGATCAACGCCCTGATTTATGTCAGCCGACTGCTCGTGAATGGCTGAGAATATTCCGCAGGAGTTCGCTTCAAACATGTACTCACTCTTTGTATATCCGATTTTTCTAATCACGGAACGTGCTATCTCCTGAACGTCCAGGTAGGCCCGGGATTTGACTTCACCGGCCAGTACAACCTGCCCTGTGGTCACGAGGGTTTCACAGGCCACTTTGGACTGGGGATCGAAGGCAAGGAAATGATCGATCAACGCATCAGAAATCTGGTCGGCCACTTTGTCCGGGTGGCCTTCGGAAACACTTTCGGAAGTGAATAAATAAGGCATTTTTTCAGTTTGAAATAGACGATAAAATAAAAAACCACTAACTACTTAAGTAATTAATGGATGGCGACGCAAAGATAATAGTTGATGCATTATTACTTATCAATCGGGCAACTAATTATTGTGAAAGATCAGTATATAACTGCAGGTAATCACTCAGATCGGATTCGGTATTATAAGGAAGCACTTTCTTTCCCCTCACTTTACTAAACTCCTCGATCAGTTTTTTATCTGTTTTTTCGGCTCCAAAAGTAATGGCATCCGCATAACTGGCACCGACCCTGAATAGGGCG
>DATCAO010000551.1:0-7488 GCA_036512575.1 Puia sp. | reverse complement strand
GCCGGAGCCGTCGACGCAATCCACTGTAAAATGATTCTGCCGGATGGTATCCGTGGAACCCACATCACCGGCCCCATGATAGGTGATTTTTTCTAATGTTCCGGTTGAAATATAAACATTGACCGTACTGGCATCGGTCCTGAGTAATTTACACCCGTTATTGTCCTGGATGGTTAGTTTCCCGCCGTCCACAATGGTTGAAATACCCGGCAGCAGGTTCTTTCCCGTTTCAACCCTGATCTTCTGAATCGAATCCGCCATCAGGATCAGATTGATTTTGTCGTAGAGGATGATCTCCCGGAAGATGGGCAGCTCCCGCATCTCCGAGTTTGTGTTTCCGGAGCTCAGGGGACAACTGTCTTTGCTGCAGGAGAGAACAAGAATCATCATGGTGGATACACCCAATATTTTCCAATGCATAATTAAAATTTATAGCCCAACCCCCAATCAATAAAATCACCATGACCAAGATAGGCTTTCACCGCACCCCCCAGTATCCAATGATTTGAAATTCTGTATCTGATGCCGACTTCCTCATAAAAAGAACTGCTCAGGTAATTGTTATATACATAACAGCCCAGTTGAATGGGGAAAGAGAGATTCCCTGCCACATATTCATAACTGAGATACAGGCCGACTTCCAGTTTTAATTTACTGCCGTCCCATTGAAAGGTGGGTGAATTATAGATTTCATTCGTGAGCGTGCGGTCGTAAGTCAGGCTGATGCCTCCTCCGAAACGACCGGTATAAGAAAAATCCTTCATGGCTTCCAGGCTCAGCACATTGACCAGGTAAACGGGGCTTTCGAGAGGAGCTGCTTCTTTGAACGCGGCAAAAGTGTAGAGATAATAATTCCATTTTTTCTTAAAAGGCGGAATGGGTTTTCTGATCATGGTTAATGGCGGGTGCAGGTCGTATGTAATTCCCGCGGACAAGGCAATGGGGTTCAGCCCGTAATTGGGTAATTTGACACTGCCATTGGAAATATGGGTTAAAGAAACACCTAAATCCAGCCAGGTTCGCGGAAACAAAAGTATTCCTGCCGAAACCATCAGATCCGCACAGAAATTCAAATGACTGCCGATGATCAGGTTCTTATAATTTGTTAACGGATTGAATACTTTTTCCACCCAGGCCGCACCCATGCCAATGCGGATACCCGTATAAAAGCGGGAACTCCTGTATGGGAAGAATTCGATAAACGGCACAATCGCAGATACATGTCCGATATATTCTTTACTGCCGGAATTGCCATACAGAAATGAAACACCCAGTTCGGGATATCCATTCACTTGTTGCCATTGTTTTTTACCAATCGTTTGGGAACTCAGCGTGATTTCGGTAAGAAAAGGACGACTGTCCAGCACATAGGCCAGGTCGGGCAGGTTGGGATCTATAAAACCATAATGGCCCCATAATCCGACCGATAAAGTCTGGTCAAAACGGACAGATGAATCCTGGGCCTTAACCGATTGATTCGCGGTTAAATGTAAAAACGCAATAAGGAGAAGTTTTGGGAGAAAATCCTTCATATGTTATCCGATAGGTTGCCCTCGGTCCTAATGTACGCTCTTTCACCTGAATCCGCATTAGTCAAATCGCACCGGCTCCTTATAAACCGGACTGTTTTCCAAAAGTAATTTGATCGTTTTTATTGTTCTTTATTATTGCTGATCTCTATACTTTCCCCCGTGGCCTGTATGAACTCGTGTGGCCAGACAGCATCGCCCGTCTGAATATTTTTCGCCCGGATTCTTCTGTTGTTTTTAGATCGAAGTTCTGTAGGCTGAATTATCGCTGAATGGTCAAAGAAGATAACTTTGAACCAACCCCGGCCTTTATCGGAATTGAGGAACAATCCACCGCAGTTAGCTTCCTGATACTTAAATGTAAAATGTGTCATTGATTAGGTAAGTTGATAGTAAATATTTCTTAGTTTAATTGGGTTTGTTCAGTCATTTTATTTCCGAAACTGGCCAAATATAATTTTTCAAAAGATTCTACGGATTTATGGATATCGTGGTTATGAGCAAATTCAAGACTTTTACCGCTCATCTGCTCGTGTAGATCGTCCCGGCTAAAAATGTCATGTATACATTGAACCATCATATTAAGGTCTCCCGGGTTATATAAATAGCCGCTAATTTTGTCACGAACTAATTCTCCGAGGGCTCCGATATTAACTGCAATGACAGGAAGCCCGGAAGCCATAGCCTGCAAAGCCCCAAGACTTAACAATTCAGCGATGCTGGATATGATAAAACATCTGCTGAGTTTATAGATAAAAGGCAGGTCTGCGTCGGGCACAAACCCAGTAAAGAATACATTGTCTGTAATGCCTAAATTTTTAGAAAGCCGTTCAAGGGCCGGTTTCTTTATTCCCTGGCCAACGATGACGAAACAAAAGTCAATTATTTTTACAGCCAAGGATACAGCTTGTAGAATTTCTTCAATATTCTTCTCCGGATCCAGTCGCCCAACAAATAATAAAATGGGCTTATTGGGTATGGAATATTTTGCTCTTACAGTCCTGGTATCCCCAAAAGGGTTGAAATTCTCGAGATTAATCCCACTGGAAATGGGGGTGACCTGAACATGCAATTTTGGACGAATCAAACGAGCTGCCGTTTCGGTAGGTGTCGTTACCAGCGAAAGCTGATTGAACACTTTGGAAAATTGTGACCAGAAATAGATGGAAAGCCGTTTCTTCCATTTTTCAGAATGTACAAATGAGGTCAGATTCTCAGTCATGAAGTGATTGGTGCCAATAATCGGGATACACTTTTTTTTATTTACCCTGACAATGGCCCTGGCTATTGAAAAATGGTCCTGGATGTGAATAATATCCGGTTTGAAATTATTTATTATGCGTTTTAATCGACTTTTAAGGAGGATTGGTATTGGAAAACGGACATTCGGATACCTGAATATGGGTAATGAGGGCAGTCCAAATACATCGATATGATCCAGTTTTTTTAAAGAAGCATACATTGTTTCGGAGGGGGCAATGACAGCTACCTGATGACCTCTTTCCTGCAACAGGGGCGCCAGGCGGCAAACAAAATAATACACTCCATTGAGTTGGGGAAAGTATGTGTCCGATACGAAAAGTATTCTCATATTTTTTTGATTATCGACAGTATAAAAGAATATAAAATGAGTGCGAGGGCAGCAATAATTGAGATAGATGCCATAACATTGAGGTAGTGATTGATCTGTATATAGGCCTGACCAAACCATAATCCTATCCCTAAATAAAATAGGTATTGAGCGATAGAAGTAAAAAGGCAGATTGTAATAAATTTTAAATAGGGTATCCTGGCATTGCCTGCCAGATAAATGCCAGCCACTCCGACTCCCAGGGTAATCTTCGAAAGCGACACCGTTCTGACTGGATTGGAATCAAAATATATTTTTGCCCGGTTTATGTTTTTAAAATCGAAACCCATCCGGATAGCCATTCTCTTTAGGAATTTAGGAGTCCCCCATCGTCCAAAGGAATAACAAAGGGAATCACCTGTGATATCCCCTAAGACGATTATGGGAAAGACCAATGTGGGATTTAACAGGCCATTAGAACATAAAAAACCGGCGACCACTGCAAGTATCGGTCCTTCTACAACAGCCATTGGAAACAGTATCAAATATTTATACTTTGTTAACATGTAGAGAATGGTGGCCATAAACCAAATAAAATTCTGTAATCAAAACTTATAGTTCAATCAAACCGCCGCTAAAATACTTCGCCTAAATTGCCGTAAAATCCATGGGATCCGTTGGTGCCGATAGCGTAATCAATGCAGACATTTGTGTTAGAAAATTTATTGAATTTAAAACGCAACCCAAGTCCTGCTGCCGGTGAAATAACCTGAAATGTGTTCGTATTCAATTCAGAAAGGGACTCTGCATTAGCAAACAGAACTCCTCCAATCAGACCATTTCTTGTAATGTGATACCTGAATTCGGCTTCCAGGTCGATCATTTTTTTTCCGATAAACCGGTCATATATATATCCTCTCCCTGTATTATTGTAGGTGTCGGTACCCGTACCAGGAAGATCCAGATATGGAGGGTTCCCACTGAGGGTAAATACATTGTAACTCCAGAATCCCAAAACATTATTATTTGGCATTTTTATGTATTTCCTGATATCTATCAGGATTGAATTCCAGTTTGTATTACTGCCCAGATGAGTGCTGTTTTGCAAAAAACTTAAATTGCAATAAAAGCTGCCGCCAGCAGGATTAGCGGAATTTTTCCTGGAATCATATAAAATATTCAGTGTTAAACCTGAAGATAATGAGGTATTATAGTATCCATAAATATCGTAATCGGTTTGCTGGCCCGGAGGCGGATTGATCTGTTGGATACCCCAATGATAATCCAACTGGTAGCCTATTCCGGCATAAATATTAGATCTAAGTTTTTTCAAAAAGGTTTCATAAAAACGTATGTACCTGTAAGTAACTATGTAGCCATCCACCAGAGTCGTGTATCCTCCAAATCCATAGGTATCCTGGGGATAGTTAAGATACCGCCAGTCACCTAAAAAATTATATTTGTTAGATGGTGTCCAGATAGAGGATTGAATGGGTAACAGGAACTGATTCTTTTGGGTAAATTTTACTGCACCTAAAATCACTGACGTGTTGGTCTCTTTTTTCTTACTGGTTAAAAAAGATCCACTGGCGGCAATACCTACCGTAAATCCGGTAGATACTGTATATTCAAGTATAGGTCCGACAGAAGTATAAATTTTTCCTTCTTTAATCCCATTACTGTCAAGCCTGGCGTCCGGATTCTTCTTTAATATGAGAAGCGTAATATCCACCAGGTCCTTTTGGTTTTTATAATATTGCATTTCATTACTCCTTACTGTTGAGCTATCGCGGGCGACACCGGAATTATTTTGGGCAGAAACCGTTAAACCCAGCAAGCAGAAAATTGAAATCTTTTGTGTTGTCGAAATGTATTTATAGATCGACTTGATTTGCATGTTTGCGTTCGATATCAATGAGTGGGAGTTCATTCCGGTATATAAAGTCGTTGCCGGAACTCGGGCAAAACCTTCCTCTCTTTGCTCCGATAAAAATAGAGGAAATATAGCGCCTTCCACCAAAGTATATATTTATGGAATGACCCAACCTTTTTTGTTAATGCGTCATCAGCGCAGAGAATCCGGCTCAGATTTACCTGTTTTATTTGAAAGAAAGGGAGTTGTCAAAATGAACCTATGTTTTTGGATTGGACCATTATAAACATGTTGAGAATTCATAATTATATAACTTTAGCAGAGATATCAAAACATTTCTCACTATAGGAGTCTTCTCTATATTTTCCTTTTTTGGAGCTTGCCAACAAAGAACCAAGCCCAATAAAAGTGAAGACCTTATCCTTTTAGGAGATTCACTGGTGATAGGATTAAAATCTGCGTTTCCGGTTATACTCAGGGAATCCTCAGGCCTGTGTTATACTGATGGAAATCTTTGGACTTTTGGTGATGGCGGAAATCCGAATGAAATTTATAAAATTGATTCCTCAACAGGGGCAATACTACAAACAGTCAGAGTTGTAAACTTTCCAAATATTGATTGGGAAGATATCACCGCGGACTCCTTTTATATTTACATTGGAGATTTTGGAAACAACAACGGAAACCGCAGGGATCTTAAAATAATCCGAATAAAAAAAGTTGATCTAAATGTTCGGGACTCCATTATAAAAGTTAATGGTGAATCGATCAATTTTATTTATAGCGATCAAACTGACTTTGCAAAGGCTTCCAGAACGGATTATGATTGCGAATCGGTCATATCAATTGGTCATTTCCTTTATTTATTTACAAAAGATGGCATTGATTTGAGAACGCGTTACTACCAAATTCCGAATCTTCCCGGTACTTATAAGGCTATTCTTAAATCGTCTTTCGACACAAAAGGTAAAATTACGGCCGCTGCGTTTAGCCCGGAGACTAAGGAAATCGCCTTACTTGGTTATATGGACAAGAAGGTTGGATCCTTCATTTGGTTTTTGGATGGATATCACAACGATGATTTTTTTGGAGGAGAGCATACCCGAATAACTATTGGGACAGGCAAAGACTGGCAAACAGAGGGATTGGATTATATTTCTTCTAAAAGGCTATTTATGAGTTGTGAAACCAGTAAAAGCCGGACTGCATCTTTGTATTTTATTCAAAAACAATAATTCAAGAGCCTTAAATTAACTGTCCTCCGATTTCGGTGGGTTTGTATGGAATTCCTGACAAATTGGTAACAAATTCCTACTAGTTTAAATAGGGTAACCCTGGGCTATAAAAAGTTCGCTTTCTATGAAAACCGACATCTTAAATGTTTCCTCCTATACCTTTCTTTTTTCAATCGTTTCTAAAAGAATAAAAGTGAGGGTAAGCCAAACGATGGTTACTAACAAGCTTCCTAAAACATCCGAGGCGAAATGAACTCTTAAATAGATCCTGCTCAACCCAATTAATAGTGCAAAGAATATCAGGAAAAAGGAAAGAAGCCATTTTAAATAATAAGACATTGCTGTACGCAAAATCAGATATATCAAAACACCACCAAAAGTAAAGCCGCCAAGGGAATGACCGCTTGGAAAGCTATATCCTCCGGCACCAGAGAAATGGGTCTTGGCCGGTGAAATACATTGGGAGACATTCTGTAGAATTTGAGTTCAAAATGTTAATAATCAGACCTGAACGACCGGTCCCCGCCTCCCAACTACAGTATGTCTCCAGAATTTGCAGATACATTGTTAGCCTTAAAATATACGACCATGAGAAAGAGTATACTCAGATTAGCAATTTTAGCTGCTCCGATACTATGTAGCCTGTTGTGTACAGCGCAGTCTTCAGATTTATATTCTTTCGATAAAATCATTTCGGTTCCGGGGGACGGTGGTTATGATTATGTGTCGATAGACGAAGTAAACAGACATTTATTTGTTTCGCATGGTACTTCGGTTAACGTCATTGACCTCAAAACAGAACAGGTTATCGGTTCCATCGATAACATGAAGGGAGTGCATGGTATAGCGGTGGATAATGAGGTGAATAGGGGATTCATTACAGATGGGGGAGATAATTCGGTAGTCGTCTTCGACCTTAAAACGTTCAAAACAATTACCGTAATTCCAATTACGCCGAAGGGACCGGATGGGATTATGTTTGATCCGTTTACCAAAAGAATATTTGCTTTTTGCGGACATGGTAGTGCCGCCTCTGTGATTGACGTGAATGAGATGAAAGAAATTGGCACAATCGATTTAGGTGGTGGTCCTGAATTTGCAGTGCCGGATGGCAAAGGTTTAATATATAATAACCTGGAAGACAAAAATAGTCTGGATGTTATAGATGCAAAGGCCATGAAAGTTATTCGTAATTTCCCTCTGGCGCCCTGCGGCGGTCCAACGGGCTTAGCATTTGATGGGCAGCATCAACGTGTATTTACGGGCTGCCGCGAAAATAAG
>DATCAO010000550.1:0-3781 GCA_036512575.1 Puia sp. | reverse complement strand
GGGTGGTCATACCTGGCCGGTATGGCGTAACGACTTGTACCATTTTGCGCCACTGTTGTTCAGGGATTAATCATCAGATGAAGAAAACCTTCCTTTCCATTTTTTGTGCTATCGGCTTTCTGGCCAGCCTGCATGCCCAGGAAAAATTGTATGCCAATGAATTTCCGCTTCGTGATGTAGCGCTCCGCGATCAATCATTTCAAACCGCACGCGATTTGAATATAAAGAACCTGTTACAATACCAGGTTGACCGCCTGCTGGCGGGCTACCGTAAAGAAGCAGGACTGGCGCCGAAGGATTCCAGTTATTCCAATTGGGCAGGACTGGACGGACATATCGCGGGTCATTATCTTTCGGCTCTGTCGATGAATGTTGGGGCAACCGGTAATGCCGAATGTCAAAAACGTATGTTGTACATGATTGCCGAACTCAGGACATGCCAGGATGCGAATACAAAAAATCATCCGGCCTGGGGAAAGGGCTATGTCGGCGCTGTTCCAAACAGCGATAAAATCTGGCCGGCATTTAAAAGCGGGGATTTTACAGCTTTCCAGCAGGCCTGGGTTCCGTGGTACAACCTGCACAAAACATATGCAGGCCTGAGGGATGCCTGGCTGTTTACCGGCAATGAAGAAGCAAGGACCATTTTCCTTAGTTTTTGTGAGTGGGCGATATATATTACATCCGGCCTCACCGATGATCAGATGCAGCAGATGCTGGATACCGAACAGGGCGGGATGAATGAAATTTTAGCGGACGCCTTTCAAATGACCGGTGATCGCAAGTACCTGGTCGCAGCAAAACGATTCTCACACCTGAAGCTGCTCGATCCCATGTCTCAGGGAATAGATAATCTGGATAATAAACACGCCAATACGCAGATTCCAAAAGCCATCGGTTTTGAACGCATTGGCGAGTTGAACCAGGACAACACCTACAAAAATGCAGGGAGTTTTTTCTGGTTAACGGTCACCCGTAACCGGAGCCTGGCTTTCGGAGGTAATAGCAGGCGGGAATTTTTTCCAGCCGCGGATGCGTGTACGGATTTTGTTAACGACGTGGAAGGGCCGGAATCCTGCAATTCTTACAACATGCTGAAATTAACCAAAGACCTGTTCCGGGCCAATCCTTCGGCATCTTATATGGATTATTATGAACGCACCTTGTATAATCATATCCTCTCCACACAGAATCCCGAAACCGGGGGTTATGTTTACTTCACCCCTGTGCGTCCACGCAGTTACCGGGTATATTCAGCGCCAAACAAATCTATGTGGTGCTGCGTCGGAAGCGGCATGGAAAATCACAGCAAGTACAATGAACTCATCTACACCCACCAGCATGATTCACTGTTCCTGAATCTTTTTGTCGCGTCGGATTTGTTCTGGCGGGAAAAAAACCTGCGCCTGAAACAGGAAACGAATTTCCCCTATGAAGAACATTCTAAACTTACCCTGACAGCAGGCGGCGCCCGTTTTTCTCTGATGATCCGTTATCCTGCCTGGGTAGCCGATGAAGCACTAGTCATAAAAGTTAACGGCAAACCCATTTCCTATCACGGGCATCCATCTTCGTATATTCCGGTTACAAGAGAATGGAAAAAAGGGGATGTCGTTGAAATTTCTTTACCGATGCACAACAGCATCGAACAATTGCCCCATCTCTCCCGGTATATTGCGATCCTGCACGGCCCGGTCGTTCTTGCAGCAAAATCCGGGACAGAAGATTTAAAGGGTTTGATCGCGGATGATAGTCGCTGGGGGCAAATTCCTTCGGGCGAAAAATTACCCCTGGACCAGGCGCCGATTATTATGGAAAATCAGTCCGACATCAAAAATGCCCTGGTGCCCATTCAAAACAGTCCGCTGCATTATAGCATGCACAGATTGAAAATGATCAACCCTATTAATGCTGAGCTGCAGCCATTCTTTCAAATTCACGGGGCACGCTATATGATGTACTGGATGAATGTGACCAGCGATCAATATCAATTATACCTTGATTCGCTTTCCCGAATAGAAAAACAAAAACTCGCGCTGCAGAAAAAAACCATAGACTGGATATCACCCGGCGAACAACAGCCGGAAGCAGACCATGGGTTACAAACGGATAATTCACATTCCGGCGTCGCGAACGGAAGAATGTATCGCGAGGCAACTGACGGCGGTTATTTCAGTTATAACCTGTCGACCGGCAGCCGATCCAATTTGAAATTAATGGTCACTTATTGGGGTGCTGAGTGGGGCAACCGGAAATTTGATATCCTTATAGACGATAAAAAACTATTGACAGAAGATAACACCGGTCGCTGGAACCGGTCCGAATTTTTCGATGTCATGTATAAAATTCCCGACAGCATCGGGAGGGATAAAAAGAATTTCCGTGTAAAATTTCAATCCATACCTTCCAATACCGCTGGTGGCGTATATGGGATACGCGTGATAGACGATAAGATCAATTAAAAAAAAATAAAAATGGGCACAGCACTTAAAACCAATCTCGTTCTCCTGGTTGTTTTTGTTATGGGTTCGTCACTTCATGCGCAGAATACGATCTCACTGAGATCCGCAGATGCAAAAGACCGGATCAATAAAAATATCTACGGGCATTTTGCGGAAGATCTGGGCCGTTGCATATATGGCGGATTCTATGTGGGTGAGGATAAGAAAATCATCGCCAACAGCGACGGCGTTCGTCTCGATATCATAGATGCCCTGAAGAAATTAAAAATCCCTGTGCTCCGGTGGCCGGGCGGTTGTTATGCCGACCATTATCACTGGAAAGACGGCGTTGGCCCCAGAGATAAAAGAAAAATTACGGAAAACGTCTCCTGGGGCAATGTTCGTGAGAACAATGCTTTTGGCACGAATGAATTTTTAAATCTCTGCGAGACCCTGCATGCTGATCCCTATCTCGCGATGAATGTGGGTGGCGGTACCGTTAAGGAAGCGGAGGAATGGGTGCAATATGCGAATCATGCGAATGGCAAGAGTGAGCTGACGGATTTGCGAAAGCAAAATGGAAGGGCTACTCCCTGGAACGTAAAATACTGGGGAATAGGAAACGAATCCTGGGACTGTGGCGGTCATATGTCCGTCGAATACTATATTAATTTGTACAAACAGTATGCGACGTTAATAACCAGTTATGGCAACAGCGAGGGATTGTACCGTATAGCTGTCGGACCCGGAACAGAAGATTTTAAATGGACCGAAGCCCTGATGCGGGACATACCCCGAAAATTGATTGAAGGCATTTCGATCCACCATTATTCGGTCATCGACTGGAGCAAAAAAGGATCCAGTACAGATTTTACGGAGTCTGAATATTTTTCAACAATGGAGCAGGCTTACCGGATGGAAAAAATGATCTCAGGTAACGCCGAAGTGATGGACAAATATGACCCTGAAAAAAAAGTGGGCCTCGTAGTGGACGAATGGGGTGGGTGGTATGATACGGAACCCGGTGCCGATGGCTCCTCCCTGTATCAGCAAAATACCATGCGGGATGCCATGGTTGCTGGTCTCACGCTAAACATTTTTAATAATCATTGTGATCGTGTCCGGATGGCGAATCTTGCACAGTGTGTGAATGTTTTACAAGCCGTGATACTGACCAAAGAAGAAAAAATGATATTGACGCCCACGTATCATGTCATGGAGATGTACAATGTGCATCAGAATGCCCTGATGCTGCCACTGACAATAACAAGTAACAACTATGCGTTCGGTGAAAAAAATATAAAAGCTGTTTCCGCTTCAGCTTCGAAAGACAGCAGCGG
>DATCAO010000549.1:0-5722 GCA_036512575.1 Puia sp. | reverse complement strand
AACGAGGACACGAGAATGTGGGATTTTTTCGACCACGACATGAGCAAGGACAGCCTGCGTCTTTTTGATTTTCGGTTATTCAGCACAGTGAGAACAATAAGCTTTGACGAAACCCCGGCTTATTCCGGCGAAGGCGAAGTACTCGATGTGATCGGCGGCCCCACAAGCGGGAAAATCATTCCGGAGCTGGATACAACGGAGTTCCTGATCAGTGAAGAAGTTTACGATAAACTCCCATCCAAATGGCTGGCAAGGAAATATGGCACCCGGGATAAGAAAAAACTGGTACTTACATTCGACGACGGGCCTGATCCACTATACACCCCACAAATTCTCGATATCCTGTCTCGGGAAAATGTGCCTGCTGCTTTTTTCCTGGTCGGAATCAATGCGGAAAACAATATTCCGATCGTAAAAAGAATTTACCGGGAAGGCCATGAAATCGGCAACCACACATTTACCCATCCCAATATTGCCATGGTCAGCAGGAAAAGGGCCATTATAGAAATGGATGCAACCAGATTGCTGATCGAGGCCATCACCGGCCATTCCACCGTACTATTCCGCGCCCCTTTTAATGCGGATTTCGAACCCCAGAAAGCGGAAGAATTGATTCCTGTGGCCCTGGCAAGGGAAAAAAATTATCTGGATATCGGTGAATCCATTGATCCGCTCGACTGGGAACCCGGAACTTCTGCGGATTCTATTGTTGCCCGAGTCATTGCCCGCAAGCAAAGTATGACCGACCAGAACCTGAGCGGCAATATCATACTGCTTCACGATGCCGGCGGAGAAAGCCGGGAAGCTACTGTAGAAGCACTTCCCCGCATTATTCATTATTTTAAAGAAAGGGGCTATCAGTTTACGACGATCGCCGATCTACTGGGTAAGACAAAGGAAGACCTGATGCCTTCTGTTCCCAGGGGGAGTGGATACTACCTGCTCCAGTTAAATTATTTTCTGGCCATGTTCGCCTATCTCGGCAGCCATGTTCTGACTTCGGTCTTCATCATATTCATCGTTCTTTCCCTTTTACGCATTCTTTTTATGGCTGTCATGGCCAGCAAACAGCATCGATGGGAAAAGAAATTTGGTCTGAAGCCATTCTGGAATGCTGATGGAACAGGTGCACCTAAGGTAAGTATCATCGTGCCGGCTTATAACGAGGAAGTCAATGCTGTCGGTTCGGTAGAAAACTTATTGCGAACCGATTACCCAAACTATGAAATCATATTTGTAGACGATGGCAGCAAAGACGGAACATTCAGGAGAGTAAAAGATGCATTTGAAGCAAATGTCAAAGTGCGGGTTTTGACAAAACCCAATGGTGGTAAAGCTTCGGCACTGAATTATGGTATTCAGCAATCAGACGCTCCCTTTGTGATTTGCATAGATGCAGATACCAAACTACTCAGCGATGCAGTGTCCAAGCTCATGATGCATTTCGGTGATGTGTTATATCACAATGGAAAAAAAGTTGGGGCAGTAGCAGGAAATGTAAAAGTTGGGAATACCGTTAACCTGCTCACCCGCTGGCAGTCCGTCGAATACATCAGCAGTCAGAATTTTGACAGGAAGGCCTTTGCTTATCTTAATGCCATAACCGTCGTTCCCGGAGCCATAGGCGCTTTCCGCAAAACCGCGATAGAAGAAGCCGGCGGATTTACCACTGATACGCTGGCCGAAGACTGTGACCTGACGATCCGAATGTTGCGTTGTAATTATATCGTAGAAAATGAAAACAATGCGATCGCGATGACCGAAGCACCTGAAACGGTTAAAATGTTCATCAAACAACGATTCCGCTGGAGTTTCGGCGTCATGCAGACATTCTGGAAAAATCGGGATATGTTGTTCAGTTCCCGCAATAAAGCCCTGGGCTGGATTGCTTTACCCAATATTCTCCTCTTCCAGTATATCATCCCCTCCATTATACCTCTTGCGGATCTCATTATGCTGATCGGTATCAGGTTTGGCAACGGACCGCGTATCGCCAAATATTACCTGGTATTTTTATTGGTTGACCTGGGCGTGGCCGTTCTGGCTTTTAGTTTTGAAAAGGAAAAACTAGGTAAGCTGATCTGGCTGATTCCCCAACGCCTGGTCTGGCGCTGGCTGTTATGGTATGTATTGTTCAAATCCTTCAGGAGAGCTATTAAAGGGGAGTTACAGAACTGGGGGGTCCTCAAGCGCACCGGGAATGTAAAAGAAATTCCTTTACTTCAAAAAGCATGATCCGGCAACGGACCCCATTTCACGTTTTTGCCTTAATTTCGAATTTCCAAATTTCTAAATGATCCAGTTTTATGGCTGAAGTTATTTTAATGCCGAGACTTAGTGATACCATGACGGAAGGTGTGATTGCTGCCTGGCATAAAAAAGTGGGTGATCCTGTGAAAAAAGGTGACCTTCTTGCAGAAGTGGAAACCGATAAAGCGACCATGGATCTGGAAAGTTATAAAGATGGCATTTTGTTATTTACAGGAACCGACAAAGGTGGCAAAATCCAGGTGAACGATCTGTTGGCTATCATTGGGAAACCGGGCGAAGACATCAGCACCCTCGTGAAAGGTGGCCCCAAAACGACTACTACTCCTGCAAAATCAGCAGCCCCGCCTGCGCCTGTATCAAAAGCAGCCGGATCCGGAATCGACCTGGCCACCATGCAGGAGGTGATTCTTATGCCAAGGCTGAGTGACACGATGACTGAAGGGGTAATAGCCGCCTGGCACAAAAAGGTCGGTGATGCTGTAAAAAAAGGTGATATACTGGCCGACATAGAAACCGACAAGGCAACAATGGAACTCGAAAGTTATAAAGAAGGAAAACTATTATTTACCGGTGCGGAAAAAGGACAGAAAATCGCGGTAAATGATCTCCTGGCCATTATTGGAGAGGAAGGTAAAGTAAACGTACAGCAGATTGTAGACGCAGCAAAAAACAAAGGGACTGCGGCTCCTGCAGCCGCTGCAACGTCTAAGACTGAACCAGCGATTTCCAGTACTTCAGCAACAGAGCAGGTTGTATCCGATACCCATACCATGAACGGAAATGGCCGAATCAAAGCGTCCCCTCTTGCCAAGAAGCTGGCATCCGAAAAAGGCATTGACCTGTCACAACTTCACGGCAGCGGTGATTCCGGGCGTATCGTGAAGAAAGATGTGGCAGAGTATACACCATCATCGTCCGCACCGCAAACCACTTCGCAGGGAACATATAAGGCCGCCGTAGTGCCTGCAGGACAGGTCAGTTTTGATGATGTACCTGTTTCGCAAATGAGAAAGGTAATCGCAAAGCGACTTTCAGAAGCGAAGTTCACAGCACCTGAATTCTATCTGACCATCCAGGTAGATATGGATCAGGCCGTCCTCAGTCGGGGAAAAATCAATGAAACTGCACCTGTTAAAATATCCTTTAACGATTTCGTGCTTAAGGCCACTGCCCTTGCGCTCAAAAAACATCCTGCCGTCAACAGCAGCTGGATGGGAGATAAGATCCGGGTTAACCATCATGTAAATGTTGGAGTTGCTGTAGCAGTAGAAGATGGACTACTGGTTCCGGTTGTGCGATTTGCAGACACCAAATCATTGTCACAGATTTCCACGGAGGTAAAAGATTTTGCCGCCCGTGCAAAAAATAAAAAATTACAACCCGCAGACTGGGAAGGAAGCACATTCACTATTTCCAATCTAGGCATGTTTGGAATAGATGAATTTACAGCAATTATTAATCCTCCTGACGCCTGTATACTGGCCATCAGTTCCATTCAACAAATTCCCGTGGTAAAAAATGGAATCATTTCCGTTGGCAATGTTATGAAACTAACGCTGACCTGTGATCACCGCGTTGTGGATGGTGCAACCGGTGCAGCTTTTCTGCAAACACTTAAAGGCCTTCTGGAAGAGCCGCTTAGGATGCTCGTCTGATAACTGTCCGGCTTCCGGAATATTAAAGCACCATTATTTTCGTACTGATTTTTTGATCAGCATTTTCACCCTGGAGAATGTATATACCAGATTTCAATGGCCGGTTATCCATCTGTATGGTCTGACTGCCTGCACTAAGTTGCACCTGCTTAACAGCTACGGGGCTTCCGTTTACATTGTATAAACTGAAAATACCATTGCCGGGTATTTCTGTGCTCACCATGAAACTTACCAAATTAGAGCCCGTATTGATCGCAAGCATCCGGAACCCCCGGAGCGATTCAAATGATACGGTTTCTATCGCTGAGTAGGTAACACGTCCATCGGGTGATATCATCTGCATTCTATAGGCATATATCCCGGCTGGATTATTCAGTCGATCCGTATAGTTATAAGTGTTTCCCATATTCAGCTGGTCCCCGGAGAAAGACTGAATCTGTTCAAAGTCTGTTCCGTTCGTTGCGCGTTCGATAAACAGACCAGAAAGATCTCCTTCCCCCGCGAATTTCCATGAAATCATGGCACCCAGGTTTACAGTTTTCACTTTAAAATAATCGAAGGTCACAGGCAATATTATAGATCCATTTGCGGCTATATCGTCATATACGAAACGATTCAGTCCTCCCGAAGAAATCGTAGCATTATACCCATACAAACGAAAAGTGATTTTAGCCGGCAGATTGATAAAGGAAATACCCAGCATTACCGTTGTAGCCGGCGAGCTGTTTGTAGTAAGCACGCCACTGGAAATATCCGTACTATAGGCATCCAGGCTGCTGCGCAGTGACCAGGTATTCGGTCCTGCCCCGGAAACACCTGTAGTACTTCTCCGGATCTGCATCGCGAGTGAGGTGATCGTTAACGTATGGCCCGCAGTTGGTGTTATGGAAAATTCCAGATAAGCATTCCCGTCGATGGCTCCGGCGGGCCAGTTACCCTCTCCATAATAAACTGTACCACCGTTAAATGCGCCGCCGGCAGCAATTGTACTACCCAGGGAGGCGTTACCCGGAATGCTGTTAGCAGTTCCCGTTCCGGTCAAAACATTATTAAATGACCAGGTAGCGATCTGCGCCTGCATCAATACATGCGAAAAAAGGAGGGGCAGACAGTAAAGGGCTATTTTCTGAAGAAAACTGGTTTTCATAATCTTGGATTGACCGCTACCCAAAGACGAAATGCATACCAACCTGCAAAATTTTGAATACCAATGCATTAATTGTAGACCTTCTTCCCCGCTGGGGAAAATATTCCGGCAGGAGGACTGGAAATCCCCGCCTGTTGCCTGATCGCCAGCACAGAATTGGGTGAAGTTCCTTACCTTCTTGTCTTCAACCGGTTAACACTCTTTATTCATGATCAAACGGTCTACGATCCAACTGCTTCGTATACATTTTTCCTTTTTTCTGATGCCTGTATACTGGTTCGCACTGAGTCAGGTGGTAAGACCTGATATAACGCGCGCCCTGGTTATTTTTCTGATTATCCATATATTGGTATATCCATCCAGTAATGGCTTTAATAGTTATATGGACCGCGATGAAAGCAGTATTGGCGGTGTAAAAAATCCACTTCCGCCTACAAGGCAGCTGCTTTGGGTGAGCCTGATTATGGACGTATTGGCGCTGCTGTCTGGTTTTTTCATCAGCACTATTTTTGTTGGAGCGACTGCTCTATATATACTCGCTTCCCGTTGCTACAGTGCCCGATCTGTTCGCCTGAAAAAATATCCGGTCGCCGGCTATCTCACTGTGATTGTATGCCAGGGGGCTGTCATTTTTTTTATGGTCTACCAC
>DATCAO010000548.1:0-4322 GCA_036512575.1 Puia sp. | reverse complement strand
GAAAAGGGATATCATGTATTGATTTACATGACCCATGAAGACATGCAAAAGGAAATTGCGATATTCAAATTGTTGCAGAATGGAAGGGTGGACGGAATCATGCTTTCGATATCGGAGCAGACTTCAGATACTTCTCATCTTAAGGAATTACAGAAAAATGGAATTCCCCTGATTCTGTTTGACAGGATTACGGAACAAATAGATGTTACAACCGTCACTACCGATAATATGGTCGGCGGCATGAAAGCTACAGAACACCTGATAGAAAAGGGATGCAAGAGAGTCGCTTTTTTGGGAATATCAAAGACCCTTTCTGTCAGCACCGGGAGAATGCACGGATACCAGGAGGCTTTAAAAAGAAATTCAATGAAGCAGCAGGATGACCTGATCCTCTGTTGCGATGGAGACGACCGGAAAAATAAAGAACAGATTCGAAAACTGCTGAAAAGAAAAAAGAGGCCTGATGGCATATTTGCCTCTGTGGAAACCCTGGCCATTTCAACATATGAAGTATGTGAAGAATTGAAATTAAATATTCCGCAGGATGTGAAAGTAATCGCGTTTTCCAATTCCTATCTGGCCGCATTGTTGAATCCTTCTCTGACAGGCATCACCCAGCCTGCGTTTGAAATGGGCAGGGAAGCCGCCGCGATCCTGATCAACCTGGTGGAGAAAAAGGAATCCAGGTTCCATCATAAAAAAACGGAAATCAAATCGAGACTCACCGTTAGAAATTCCACTTAGTTCAGAAAATTCATGGTTCGGTCAGCCGGCAGATTCTTTGTACGGTTGAATCAAATGTATTTTTCCGGATTCGTCGTAAGTGAGTTCAGTTACTTTAACCGACCTCAAATGGGTTACCCCCTTGCTCAAACTGGAATCGTGATAAAATAAATACCAGCTCCCGTTAATCGCGCAGATAGAATGATGGCTTGTCCATCCCACCACCGGACTGAGAATCCTTCCCTGGTAAATAAAAGGCCCGTAAGGGCTGTCTCCGGTAGCATAACATATAAAATGTGTGTCTCCGGTTGAATAGGAGAAATAGTATTTACCCTTGTATTTATGCATCCAGGACGCTTCAAAAAAGCGACGGTTATTATCGCCGGCTAAAAGCGGAAGCCCATATTGATCGAGGACGATGATCTCCCGGACTGTTTCCGCAAATTGTTTCATGTCCTCAGTCAGTAGCGCAACCCTCGGCCCCAATGCTTTTTCCTCTGGTAGTGGTTCTGCAAAATCAGCACCATACATGTTATCCCTGTACCATTGCAGTTGCCCGCCCCAAAGGCCACCAAAATACATATAATGTTTTCCATCATCATCCCGGAAAACAGCGGGGTCAATAGAGTAGCCGTTTTTTATCGCTTCCGGTTCCGGAATAAAAGGCCCCGCAGGTGAGTTACCAATGGCTACCCCGATCTGAAAAACCCCGTCTGGTCGTTTAGCGGGGAAGTATAAATAATATTTCCCGTTGCTAAATGCAGCATCCGGCGCCCACATTTGCTTTTCTGCCCAGGGCACATCTTGTATATGCAGGGCAACGCCATGGTCTGAAACATCGCCGTCAATGCTTTCCATGGAGAGTACATGGTAGTCTTCCATTGCAAAATGGCTGCCGAGGTCGTCAAACGGAATTCCGGATTCGATATCGTGCGATGGATAGATATAAATTTTGCCGTCGAACACGTGGGCAGAGGGGTCGGCGGTATAGATATGTTTCACGAGTGGCTTTGAAATGGCTCTTCTGTCCAAATCTTCAAAATCAATATGGGTGATCGGATCTTCAGGCATGGTTGTCAGATTTTAGGCCCTTCTTGTTTTAAGTTCGTTTTCAATAGTCAGTTCCATGTGCTTATTTATTTTATAACCGATGAGCAATGCGACACCGATGAAAAATAATAAAAATGGATACACACTCACCGACATCTTTATGCCTGAAATGGTACTTGCTGTTTGCAACGGCGCATCCGCCACATAACCATATTTTGCAAGCAGAGCTCCACCCAAAGCACCACCCACACTCAAACCCGCTTTTAATCCGAATATCATGGCGGAAAAAATAATGGCCGTGGCCCTTCTGTTGTTTTTCCATTCACTGTAATCTGCCACATCGGCGATCATCGCCCACAACAGGGGAATGGTAACGCCATAAAAGAAGCCGTGTAAAATCTGGGTGATGAATACAATGCCAATGGCATCCGGCGAATAGAAAACAAACAAAAGTAAAAATATCGCGGACAGGAAAAGAAAAGTGCCAAACACATTCCTTTTTCCGAACCGGTCTGCAAGAGGTTTTGAAAAGAATATACCCATGATCATAAAAATAATTCCGCTCGCATTGAATAGACTGTTCCCGGAAGTAGCCGGATCATTGGGCCATTGAAATCCTGTGGCATGATAGAGCCAGACCGCGAACCGGTTAAAACCGATTCTTTCTAAAAAAGAGGCGATAGCAGGCCCGTGCAAAAAATATTTAAAATAAAAGATATACATGCCGCCCTTTAGAGAGAGGGTAATAAATACCAGGATGGTGAGGAAGAGCATGATCAGCCAGGGCCTGTTTCTAATGAGATCTTTCAGATCCTGTGAAACGGAACTCTTAATGGTTTGCGCCGGCACGATCCGTTCCTTTGTCGTGAGAAAAGTGATGATGAAAAAAATCACCCCGATCACTGCGAAAAAAGTCATCACGTTTTTAAAACCTGCAGCCTGATCTCCGTGCCCGAATATGAATACCAGCGGAAGTAATAAAACCTGTATGATAAACTGTGCAACCATCACAGCAACAAACCGGTAAGAGGAAAGGCTGTTTCTCTCTTTCATATCGCCCGTAATCACTCCGCTGAGCGCAGAGTAGGGGAGGTTGTTGGCTGAATAGATAATCACCAAAAGAAAATAAGTGACCAGCGCGTAGATTATTTTACCGGTTGCACCAAAATCCGGAGTAGTGAAAGCCAGCATGGCCATCACGCCGAAAGGTATAGCGGTCCATAATATCCAGGGCCTGAATTTACCCCATCGCGTATGGGTACGGTCAGCAATGGCACCCATGACGATATTGAAAAAGGCTCCAAATAATCCTCCTGTTAATAAGATAAAACTGGCGGTGCCCGCAGGTATTTTATACACGTTTGTATAATAAAAAAGTATGAAGGTCATCAGGGTCTGAAAAATCAGATTGGCAGCCAGGTCGCCCAGGCTATAACCGACTTTCTCCAGGACGGATAATTTCATTGGCGCATCGTTCATATTCTAAGTTTGAAATCTTTGAAAAAGAAAATTACTCTTAATCTTTCAAAGCCATTACTTTTTCAAAGGCGGGTTTCGGTTTGTAATTTCTGTCGAATAGCAGGGGATAATTGGTTCTTCCATAAATCGGCCAGTTGTTCAGCCAGGACTGGCTGTCGCTGACACCCCAGAACGTAATCCGTTCAATCTTGACTTTGTGTTTGATGAATAATTTAAACAGGGCTTCGTAACAATTGGCCAGTTTGAGTTGAACGGAATCCGGCAATCCATGAGGATAAGGATTCATAAAGGGGCTGTTCTTAAAATTTTGACTCACCTCCGCACCCTGAAGATCCCAGGGATTGGGTAAACAGGTCAGATCCAGTTCCGTGAAACTGACTTTGAGCCCGAGTGCCGAATACTCCAGGATGCTGTTTTCAATATCCTCCAGCGAAGGCCCTTTAATACTCCAGTGTCCCTGGATGCCGATGCCGTCAATACGGGTACCGCTGGCTTTCAGCTTTTTGACCAGGGCGATTACTCCGGCTCTTTTTTTCGGCTGCTCGATATTGTAATCGTTATAATACAGTTCTGTTCCGGGCGCTGCCTTTGCAGCCAGCTCAAAGGCTTTGCGAATATAATCTGGCCCCAGTTTCTCCAGGAAAATCGAGTTTCGCAAAGTTCCGTCTTCATTCAGTGCTTCGTTCACGACATCCCAACTGTTTACTTTTCCTGCATAACGGCCCGCAACGTTGTTGATGTGATTGGTCATGAACAGCAAGAGGGAATCGCTGCTCTGTATATTTTTTACAAACGGTGATAGCTGACTATGCCAGATCAGTGTATGCCCTACGATGAACATGTCGTGTTTTTTGCCATATGCGACAAATTGATCCGCCAGGTCAAAATGATATTCGTTCCAACCGGGTTGAATCACTTCGCATTTCATAATATTTTCCGGGGTAATGGAATTGAACTGCGCAGGTATCAGGCGACTGGCCCCTGGTTCTTTCTCCTCAATTTCTGAAACATTCATCGCCGTTCCGATCAGGAAGTCATTCCTGAAATGGAATTTAAGTGAAGAGTCGGGG
>DATCAO010000547.1:0-5174 GCA_036512575.1 Puia sp. | reverse complement strand
AATCCGCAGGAAAGCCAGGTTAGGAATTTTGGGCTCGCCCACTACGCAGATCCGCTGGAACCTGCGGTGACAGTTGTTTGAGTTGATCGCATATCGTATATCGTTTATCGTTAATCGACTGACTAACTTAAACACGATATTCGATACACGATGAACGATATACGTTAAACGAAAAAAAATGGCCGACGAAAAGAAAATGTTTAAAGTCACGATCGATAACATCAATATCGAAGTGGAACCCGGTACATCCATTCTCAATGCCGCCCGCAAGATCGGCGGAGAAGTGGCGCCCCCGGCAATGTGTTATTACTCCACATTGAAAGGAAGCGGAGGTAAATGCCGGACCTGCCTCGTGGAAGTAGCCGCTGGATCCACAGCCGACCCAAGACCCATGCCCAAACTCGTGGCCAGCTGCCGGACCAACGTCATGGACGGCATGATAGTAAAAAATATTACCAGCGAAAAAGTGCTGGATGCGCGCAAGGGTGTTGTCGAATTCCTGCTGATCAATCATCCGCTGGACTGCCCCATCTGCGACCAGGCTGGTGAATGTTCCCTGCAGGACCTGAGTTATGAACACGGCGCGGAAGCGACCCGTTATGAATTCAAAAGAAGAACTTTTCCAAAACACGATATCGGTCCTTATATACAGTTGCATATGACGCGCTGTATTCTTTGTTATCGTTGCGTTTTTGTAGCCGACCAGCTCACAGAGAAACGCGAACATGGCATTCTCGACCGCGGCGATCATTCAGAAATTGCAACCTATATACATAAGGCGCTGGAAAATGATTTCATCGGGAATGTGATCGACGTATGTCCCGTGGGCGCCCTGACCGATAAAACCTTCCGGTTTAAAAACCGCGTATGGTTTTTAAAACCCCAGGATGCGCACCGCGATTGTCCCAAATGTTCGGGAAAAGTGACACTCTGGAACCGCGGCGATGAAGTGTACCGCGTCACAGCCCGCAAGGATCAATGGGGCGAGGTAAAAGATTTTATCTGTAATGAATGCCGCTTCGAAAAGAAGAAGTCCAGCGATTGGGTAATCGAGGGACCTACGCTGATCAGCCGCCATTCTGTGATTTCGGCCGGCCACTATGTGGGTACGGTAATACCACAGGAAACACTAACCGAAGTGATGGATGGCAGAAAACCGAAACTGCTGATGGATATCCACACCGTAAGTGAAGTGAACCGGCCTGAAATTGATCTCTCCGCCATCGAAGGACCCGCGCATTCAACAGATTTTAAAAGCGACCATGTGCATTTCAATAAAAAACCCGGCCAATGATACTTTTTAATAAACTGATCCGGACCGACCTGTTATTTATGCTGGCTATCATGAGTTTATTTTTTATAAAAAATGGCGCCTTGAAAGATGGTGTCCTCGGATTTGCTGCGGCCGTATTTGTTATTTCCATCTTTAATCATATCAGCCATTACAAATCGTATAAGAAATTCTATTAGTTCATATGCACTCACTTCTAACGATAGACTGGTTCCTGATCATCGAGAAAGCGGTTCTCATTTCCATCATCATCGGTGTGTCGCTGATCGTGGCCATGTATGAAACCTGGGCTGAAAGAAAAGTGGCCGCTGTGATCCAGGACCGTCGGGGTCCGAACCGCGCAGGCTGGTTTGGCATTTTTCAACCTCTGGCTGACGGGTTGAAACTGTTCATGAAAGAAGAAATCGTTCCCAACCTCTCCAATAAATTTTTATTCATCCTGGGGCCGGGCGTCGCCATGCTGACCGCCATGATGACCAGCGCCGTCGTTCCCTGGGGCGGAACCATACATGCTTTCGGCCGGGACATCAATCTGCAGATCGCCGATGTCAACATCGGGATCCTGTACATTTTCGGGGTCGTGAGCATGGGCGTTTACGGTGTGATGATCGGCGGATGGGCATCTAATAATAAATTTTCACTGCTCGCTGCCATACGCGGCGCATCACAGATCATTTCCTATGAACTGGCCATGGGCCTGATCCTGATCGCGGTGCTGATGATGACGGGTTCCCTGAGCCTGCGCACCATCGTGGGCCAGCAATTGGACCATATATATTATGTGGCTTACCAGCCGCTGGGATTTTTGATTTTCCTGGTTTGTGCTTTTGCGGAATGCAATCGCACGCCCTTCGACCTTTCCGAAGCGGAAAGCGAATTGAACATGGGATACCACCAGGAATATTCTTCAATGAAGCTGGGTTTCTATCTGTTCGCCGAGTACGTGAACATGTTCATCAGCAGTGCGGTGATGGCAACCATATTCTGGGGCGGATATGACATACCTTTCCTGAACGACGCCAATTTTGGTTTGCAGCACGGACAGAACTTGCTGGCCGTTCTAGAAGTGCTCTGTTTGTTTTTAAAAATCAGCGCGTTCATTTTCTTTTTCATGTGGGTACGGTGGACGATCCCCCGGTTCCGTTATGATCAGCTGATGAACCTGGGCTGGAAGGCCCTGATTCCGCTCGCGATACTGAATATGGTGGTGACCGGATTTATTATTCTGTACCGGCAATACGGACTTTTTTAATTGTCAATTGGTAATCTTTAATCGATCGGCGATTAACGATCTAAAATAAACGATTGAGAAATTTGGTGAATGAAGTGTAATAAATGATTTAGAATGAATAATTGACAATTAACAATTAACAAATATTTTTGCGAAAATTATGCAGGCACTTACTTCAAAATCGAGGCATGTTGAACGGAAGCCGATGAATTTCTGGGAGAAATTATACCTCCCTGCCATCTTCAAAGGCATGTCGATCACTTTTGGTCATATATTCAAAAAGAAACCGACCATCAATTACCCGGAACAGACAAGACCCTTCAGTCCCGTATTCCGGGGTGTGCAGGTACTAAACCGCGATGAAGAAGGACGTGAGCGATGCACGGCTTGCGGTTTATGCGCAGTGGCCTGTCCCGCTGAAGCCATCACGATGGAAGCGGCCGAACGTTTACCGGGGGAAGAACATCTGTACAAAGAAGAAAAATACGCGGCGAGATATGAAATCAATATGCTGCGCTGCATTTTCTGCGGACTCTGTGAAGAGGCCTGTCCCAAAGACGCCGTGTATTTATCCGAGACAATGGTGCCCTCCAATTACAGTCGCAAAACATTCATATACGGGAAACAGGAATTGCTGATCCCGAATCCATTGACTGATCCCGAAGCTTTTGCAAAAGCAAGGGGCACAAGACCTGAAAAAAACGATTGATGAGCGCCACCCAAATGATATTCTGGTTTTTAAGTGTGCTGGCATTATTCAGTGCCATCATGATGGTGGTGAGCAAGAACCCCGTGCATAGTGTCTTGTGGCTGATCGTTGTATTCTTTGCACTCTCCGGTCATTATATTCTGCTCAATGCGCAGTTCCTGGCCATCGTGAACCTGATCGTCTATGCCGGAGCGATAATGGTACTCTTCCTGTTTGTGATCATGCTGATGAATCTGAATGCGGAAACAGAACCACAAAAAAATAAATGGTTGAAAATCGCCGGCGTCATCGGCGGCGGCTCTTTATTGCTGGTACTGGTTGCAGCGCTGAAAAGTGCTGATCTCCACAACCGCATCGCCGAAACGGGTACAGGAAATATCGGTCTGATCCATAACCTCGGTATGGTGTTGTTTAAGGAGTACGTGATTCCCTTTGAGATCAGCAGTGTCCTGTTTCTTTCGGCCATGGTAGGGACGGTGGTTATTGGGAAAAAAGAATAACAGGAAAGTATGGGAGTATGGGAGTCTGGGAGTCTGGGGGTGATTTGTAACTTATAACTTTAAACATAACAGTATAGAATGAAGAATAAAATGAAATTTCTAAAAAACCAGCCCCAGACTCCCTTACTCCCATACTCCCATACTTAATTAGCCATGCCCATAAACTATTATATCTTTTTATCAGTCGCGCTCTTTTGTATCGGTGTCGCCGGTGTGCTCACCAGGCGCAATGCGATCATCATCTTCATGTGCGTGGAGCTGATGCTGAATGCCGTGAATTTATTGCTGATCGCTTTTTCAAAAATGCACCACGTGACAGCGCCAATAACAGATCCCGACGCGGGCATCAATGGACAGATTTTTGTTTTTTTCATCATGGTGGTCGCCGCAGCAGAAGTGAGCGTGGGACTGGCCATCATCGCCATGATGTATCGCAATACGCATTCTGTTGACATAAACTTTTTAAATAGACTAAAGCACTGAGGAAAGTGTGGGAATATGGGAGTATGGGAATACGGGTATGGAAGTGTGGAGGTGTGAAAGTGAATATCAAAATATAAGCATTAACAATTAACCATTGACAATTAACAATTAGAAAAAGTCTTAAGTCTTAGGCCTCAAGCCTCAAGCCTCGAGCCTCCAGCCCAGATGAGCAATTACATTTACTTAGTGCCTTTATTCCCCTTGATCGGTTTTCTGATCAACGGCCTGTTCAGGAGATCACTCTCCAAATCATTGTCCGGCGGGATCGGCTGCGGCACCATCCTGGCTTCCTTTATCGTAAGCATCATCATTTTCTTCCAGGTAAAACAGGAAGGCTTCCAGCCCGTAACCGTTACCCTTTTTGAATTTATTCACGCGGGAAAACTGAGCATCCCATTTTCCTTCCTGGTCGACCCTTTGTCTGTTTTATTCCTGCTCATCATCACCGGTGTGGGATTCCTCATCCATGTCTATTCCACGGCCTACATGCACGAAGAGAATAGTGCTGATTATGCCAAATATTTTTCCTACCTCAACCTCTTTGTTTTTTTCATGCTGCTCCTGGTGCTCGGCGCCAACTTCGTGATCCTGTTCATCGGCTGGGAGGGCGTCGGACTTTGTTCCTACCTGCTGATCGGATTCTGGTTCAAAAACCTGGACTTCGGAAACGCGGCAAAAAAAGCGTTTATCATGAACCGCATCGGCGATCTGGGTTTCCTGATCGCCATCTTTGCACTCATCAACCAGTTCGGAACGGTTTCTTTTGATGAAATTTTTCAAAAAGCACCGACGGCTTCCACGGGTTTTCTTACTGCCGTCACCTTATTATTATTTGTAGGTGCCACGGGAAAGTCGGCACAAATCCCCCTGTACACCTGGCTGCCCGATGCCATGGCGGGCCCGACGCCGGTATCCGCACTGATCCATGCCGCCACCATGGTCACGGCGGGCATCTATATG
>DATCAO010000546.1:0-2311 GCA_036512575.1 Puia sp. | reverse complement strand
AGGAAATCAATTAAGTGCTAACGATGTGTTGATCACTCCGGGTGCGGCTCCGGCGCTGTTTATAACAGCAACGGCCCTACTGGAGAAAGACGACCACATCGTTGTGGCCAAATCCAATTATGCTACGAATATTGAAACACCGCGGGCAATCGGCGCCAGGGTTTCCTTCCTCGCGATGCGATTTGAAAACAACTATGCCCTGAACCTGGACGAATTAGACGCTTTGATTACACCGGATACGAAATTGGTGAGCCTCACCTATCCACACAATCCGACCGGCGCGATGATCAGCGAGGAAACACTGCAGCAGATCATCAGGATCGTGGAGAAAAAAAATTCCATGCTGCTCCTGGATGAAACCTATCGCGAAATGAGTTATGTAAAAAAACTGCCTGTAGCAGCCGCTTTATCTCCGCGGGTAATCAGCGTGGGTTCCATGTCGAAATCTTTTGGATTGCCGGGTATTCGGATCGGCTGGATGATCTGCAGGGACCAGCGACTTATGGAAACCTTTCTCGCAGCAAAGGAACAGATCCTGATCACCAATTCTGTGGTGGATGAAGAAATCGCATACCGTTATTTGCTGAATAAAGAAAAATTATTCGAACCGGTTAAGAAAACCATTCTCAGCAATTTTGAAATATTGAAAAATTTTATGCTGCACCAGGAGCTGCTGGAATGGGTGGAGCCCGGGGGCGGCTGCGTTTGTTTTCCCCGTATCAAAAAAGAAATCCAGATCGACACAGACCGATTTTATGAAAAACTGCTCCGTGTATACAGCACCTATGTGGGTCGCGGCCATTGGTTTGAAGAAGACGGGCGCTACATGCGCATTGGATATAGCTGGGACAAACCGGAAAAACTGATCAAAGGGCTTTCCAATATCCAACGCGCGATTGAGGAGACCAGGTTATAACGGGCTTCAGGAAAAGGAGGAAATCAAAAACATTTTAAAACCAAATCATATATGAAAAAATACGCAACACAATGCCGGGTGATCTGTGGTTTTTTACTAACGGTCAGTTTCGGTTTTGCACAAAGTGGAAAGCCCCTGTATACTGCACCGCTGGGTATTGAAGCCTACACGTTCCGCGTTGGATTTTCTAAAGATCGTATTTCCACCCTGGATACGATTCAGCGGATGGGATTTACGGAGATGGAAGGGACTAGTGCAGGAATGGCGGTAGACAGTTTCAGGGTTTTGTGTGAAGCCCGGGGGATCAACCTGGTTTCTTATGGGATCGGTTACAATCAACTAATCAATTCGCCTGACTCAGTCGCAACGCAGGCCAAAGCCCTGGGTGCAAAGTTTGTGATGTGTGCCTGGATACCCCATACGGCTTTGTTTAATATCGACAATGCGAAAAAAGCCGTGGAGGATTTCAACAGGGCAGGAAAAATATTAAAAGATAAGGGACTGGTTTTTTGTTATCATGCACATGGTTATGAATTTCAGCCCTATGAAAACGGCAGCCTCCTGGATTATATTATCAACAACACGAATCCGAAATGGGTGTCCTTTGAAATGGATATTTTCTGGATCCGGTTTGGCGGTGGTGACCCGGTTGCCCTGCTGAAAACATACGGCAACCGGTGGAAGCTGATGCACCTGAAAGATCTCCGGAAAGGAGCAAAAACAAATGCGTCCGGATTATCGACTCCCGATAATGATGTGCCGCTGGGAACAGGAGAACTGGATATACCAGCCATCCTGACTGAAGCCAAAAAGATCGGCATAAAACATTATTTCATTGAAGACGAAAGCAACCAGGAAAATATTCACGTGCGCCAAAGCATCCAGTACCTAAAATCCCTGCGGGCAGAATGATCAGAAGCCATTCAGTGCTCCAGATTTGATCCCGTGTTGGTGATGTGTTGAAAAAATCCACGAACAATGAAGGTGCCCACAGTAGCACCGCCATCTTGTTTTCCGATGGAATCATCCTGGTAATATGCTGCGCGGCCGTGTTGGGCTTTCATCCGCGTGGAAGCTTCCAGTCCATTCATTGCAGCATCCAGCGCATCATGGATCGCTGCCGCCATGAATTTCTGTTCGTGCACAGCAGATCTGATGGCAAGAGCTGCAGGATATAGCGTATCAATGATCGTTTTGTTGCCGGGAGCTGATTTACCCCTGTCCATTAAACCTTTTACAAAGACCTCGAAAAATGTTGCAAGTTCTGCAAGACCAAACTGTTCCTCCGGCTCAATGGATTTTCCGCCTCTCATAAATCCGGTGGCTAACAGGGTACCCATAGTAGAGGGCGAGGTTTTTGCCATCACCATGCCCAGCCGGATAAACAATTTACCA
>DATCAO010000545.1:0-4852 GCA_036512575.1 Puia sp. | reverse complement strand
TGCCAAAGATGTAAAAAAATATTATCCCCACGGAATGAGCCATCACCTGGGTCTGGATGTTCATGACAAAGGCGATTATGGAAAGTTGGAAGAACATATGGTGATCACCGTTGAACCGGGGATCTACATTCCAGCGGGAAGTCCCGTCGATAAAAAATGGTGGAATATCGGCGTGCGGATTGAAGATGATGTGCTGATCGGAAAGGATGGTTATACTTTGCTGAGTGCAGATGCACCACGCAAATGGGAGGACGTTGAAAAAGCGGTCGCTGAGAAGAATGGATTCGATTCGATGAAGTTTCCGGAGATGAAGTAGGGGAGATTAGCTTCGCTGATCTCTGGAGGGGAGGCTAACATATCAAGCAATGCCGTTCGCTTCGCTCACTTGCATTGGTATTTTCTCCGCTTTTTCCTAGCGAGCTTGAAAAAGCTTCGAAAACACCAATGCCCGCATTTGCGGGCATTGCTTGATATGTGCGGAAGAGGAGATTCGAACTCCCACGCCAGTTACGGCGCTACCACCTCAAAGTAGTGCGTCTACCAGTTTCGCCACCTCCGCAGTACAAAACTTTAAAATGGACTGCAAAAATAGCTTTTTCGGGCTATATATCCCAGTCCGGCCCGGGTTTTCCAGTCAGTTAATCCCCTTAGGCTCAGTTTTTATACATCCTACCCCCCTTAATCACCAGGTACACCGTTTTGATATTTTCTATATTGTCCAGCGGATTTTTATCTAGCACCAGCAGGTCCGCTGTTTTTTTTATTTCAACCGATCCTGTTTTATTTCCGATCCCGATCGCATCTGCCCCGTTTTGCGTGGCGGCAATTAATGCATCAATGGGTGAAAATCCTGCATCATGAACCAGTAGCTGCATTTCGTTCTGTACAAATAATTCCTGGTCATCGTCTGTGCCGGCACAAATTTTTACGCCCGACTGATAAGCCCTGGCTGTCATGATCTTGGATATCTCATATAGATATTCTTTTTCCGGTTCCTCCCTTCCCCATTTTTTATAGGTCGCTAACGTGGCATCCAGGATCGTGTGATGTTCCCGCATCAGCGCAAACAAAACATGGTTGTCCGGCACAGAATCTTTCCAGAACTGTCGCGGCAACGCTGGTTTCTTCCAGGATGTGGGAACACTGTCCATCAATTCATTCAAAAGCATCTTGGCATGCGAGATCGATCCCACTCCGGCTTTTACCAGTTCTGAAGGTTTTGCCGGCCCGAGCCAGGCATGCGCCCAGATCATCATGTGCTGTTTTTTCGATTCTGCAACTATTTTAAAAACAAGGGGTGCTGAAAAATCGGCATATAATTTAATTCCGGATGCACCGGTTCCTTTTGCCTGGGCAACAGCCAGGACAAGGTTCGTTGAATCCGTCACCGCCCGCATAAAAGACATTTGTCCTGCAACACCTCCACGGCTGCTGATCACTGATCTGGGATCATCGAAAAATTCCGGACCGGCCATGAGCGCAGAATAATAAATATCAGGTGCAACGATATCGCCGACCAATGCATCCCTGGATATTCCGGCGAGCGTTCGGGTATCACCAGCCATATCACGCACTGACGTGATGCCGGTGAATAACATTTTTTCCAGTGTTCTCAATGTGGAAGCACGATTGTCCGTTTCAGAAGGATCTGTAGCAAAATGTACATGGGTGTCGATCAAACCGGGTACCAGGTATTTACCTTTCATATTGAATATAACCACTGAATCGGACAATGTTATTTTGCCATCCGGGAATATCCGCTCTATCACATTTTCCCTGATCAGCACGGTCTGGCCTGTCAGTGGAATTTTATGATTGACATCGATGATGGTTACCTGCGTCAGCGCAAACGCTGGCAGGTGCAGCTGGGAATATCCGGGAACAACCTGCAGGAGGGTAATGAACATCAGGAAAATATATCGCATAAGGATTGAGTTGTCTTAGCTTTTAAACGGTCAACCGTCAACCGTCAACCGTCAACGCTCAGCTTTTCGGAAGAACGATTCTAAATGTAGTTCCCTTGCCCGGTTCAGAATGCTTCACAAACAATTCTCCCTTGTGATAAGTTTCCATAATGCGTTTCGAAAGGGTGAGTCCAAGTCCCCAGCCCCTTTTCTTGGTGGTAAATCCGGGATCAAAAACCCTCCGGACATTCGCCGCTGAAATGCCCTTGCCCGAATCCTGTACGTCAATCACTACTTTCTGTTGTTCATCCCTGATCTGGACATCAATATTTCCGCGGCCTTCCATCGCATCCAGCGCATTCTTCAATAAATTTTCGATCACCCAGTCGAACAAAGGGGGTGATATCTTCGCTTCCACATGTTCATGACCGTTAGTGTCGAAGCTGAACTGCACTTTGGAAGTGGTTCGCCTCCGCATATAATCCATCATCTGCCGGATCTGGAAAACCAGGTCTGATTTTTCCAGATTGGGAATGCTGCCGATCTTGCTGAACCGGTCTGAAACCAGGTTCAGCCTGTCCACATCTTTCTGCAATTCAGAAAGTGTGTCGGCAGAAAGTCCCTGTTCCTTCAACATTTCAATCCATCCCTGGAGAGAAGACAGGGGAGTTCCCAGCTGATGCGCCGTTTCCTTGGCCATACCTGCCCATACCTGGTTTTGTGTTGCGCGGTTTTGGGAACTGATGGAATAGACGATAAAAAATATCAGCACGGCAACCAGCAGCAATTGGATGAGTGGAAAATACCGCACCTGGTCGAGCAAAGCGGTGTGTCCGTAATAATAACGGTTAGCCGTATACGGGGAATCGCTCCATTTGATTTCCAGCGGCTGATTCTGTGAGCTGAATATCTTCAGTTGATTGGACAGGTAAGCGGGATCACGCTGGATCTTCATCGAATCCAGGTTGAAATAATTCGTGATGCTGTCGCTTTCATTCGTTTCGATGATCGGAATGGAATGTTGCTCGTTGCGGATGAGGTTGGGCAGCGTGAGGTCGGGATTGAGTATCGCTTTACTCGCAGCCAGCCATTGTTCAATTTTCTGTTGTTCTTCCCTGCGGATTTTCTCTGCGAGGTATTGGGAATAAAAAATGGTGCCGCAAATAATCGCAATCCCCAGTAGGGCAAGCAGCCAACGCCAGTTGAACCGGAATCCGATCATGCCGCTAATGTAGGCAAAGGACGGGAATTCATATTTCACCAAATCTTTACAAGCCAATGCCTTACTTTTGGCGCTCCTTTTTTATACACTAACCTAATCGATTGACTAAAGTAGCAGTTGTTATCATCAATTATAACGGGCGAAAATACCTGGAACAATTCCTGCCATCCATTTTGTCAGGCAGTTATGCGCAGATGGAGCTCATTGTAGCGGATAACGCTTCTACAGACGATTCACTGGCCTTTCTCCGCCAGTTTTATCCTTCGGTCCGGATCATCGAGCTGAAAAGAAACCATGGTTATGCCGGGGGTTATAATGAGGCTTTGAAGGAAGTGCATTCAGATTATTTTGTACTCCTGAATTCTGATGTGGAAGTGACTCCGGGATGGCTTGAGCCGATGGTAGCGCTCATGGATAGCGACAAAACGATCGGGGCCTGCCAGCCCAAGATTCTCAGCTATCATAAAAAAGACGAGTTCGAATATGCCGGCGCGGCCGGAGGCTGGATAGACTGCCTCGGATACCCCTTTGCGCGCGGACGCATTTTCGATATCTGTGAAACAGACCGTGGACAGTACGATGATGTGCAGAAAATTTTCTGGGCCAGCGGGGCCGCTCTTTTCGTGCGTGCTGAATTATTTCATCAGGTGAAAGGACTGGATACCTATTTCTTTGCGCATATGGAAGAGATCGATTTCTGCTGGCGCCTGCAGTTGCTGGGGTATCATATCTATGCATGTCCGTCGTCTGTTGTATACCATATAGGCGGTGGCACCCTGCCGAAAGGAAATGAAAGAAAAGTGTTCCTGAATTTCAGGAATAATATGATCATGCTGGCCAAGAACCTGCCCAAGCGCCAGTCTTTCTGGAAGATCCCGCTGCGGATCCTGATGGATTTTATTTCAGCCTTCAAATCTTTATTTGCCGGTCAGTTTGTTTATTTTCTGGCTGTCAGCGAGGCGCACCTGGCTTTTTTCAAATGGTTATTTTTCATGCAGAAAAGCAGTGTTTTTCCTGTACGCCGCAAGGCAAGACTCTCGGGGTGGTACCGGCATTCGGTGGCCTGGAAGCATTTTGTGCTGGGCAGGGAAAGATTTGATGAAATTGTGCGAAGTAAAAGATGATTTTTTACCGGATTCTGCTATTTTTGCGCGGTATATAACTGATTCTTATGCACGAAGAAGTAGACGAGCACAAAGACCCCATGTTAAAAGACATTAGTTATAATTGGGTGAATTCTTCGGTTTTCCTGTTTTACCTCGAAGTTTTTTGCATTATCGCCCTGCTGCTGGGTGGATGTTACGGGTTATATACCCACCGGTACAAGGGCAAACCGGAAGTGGTGGTGCCTGCCAATACGCAGTATACGCCTGAGTATAAATAGGTTAAAAAATTTCAGCGGGAGGCCCGGAATTTGTATTTTTGCTGCCCCCAATAGTTCTTACGATAGTTTGATCAGCGGAAGTAGCTCATTTGGTAGAGCGCGACCTTGCCAAGGTCGAGGTGGCCGGTTCGAGCCCGGTCTTCCGCTCTCATCCACGGAATCCCGCGAAACGCGGGAGAAGGTGGATCCTCTTCCCCTGGTGTAAACGTCGGGGGAATTTTTTTGTCAGCTTACCCTGGTGGCGGAACAGGTAGACGCGCAGGACTTAAAATCCTGTCTGCAGAAATGCGGGTACGGGTTCGATTCCCGTCTGGGGTACTTTTTTAGTTTCTTACCATAACA